>RKRN01000002.1 GCA_007571365.1 Candidatus Latescibacterota bacterium | reverse complement strand
GCTCGACTGGAAGGGGGAGACTTCCTCGGCTTGGTAGGGCACCTCGAACAGGAGCACTTTGACGGCGTGTCCCAACTGCTGTTCATCGCCTTGGGCGAACACGGCTAAGGGGCGCGGAGTACGCAGGGCCCGCGGGGCCGCCTTGGGTATGCTCTGGAAGACGGTGTGGAGCCAGTCGCTGCCTAGGGCTGAATAGTACGTGACTTCGTGCAGTTTGCTGTTTTCAATGGCCTGTTGTGTGAGGTAGCTGGCCTTCTTCTGCACATAGGTCTGCGTCGTGAGGAGTCCATTGGCGAGGAGGAGCACGACGGCGACGATAGTACAGGCGGCAAAGCGCTGGCTGAGCAGATGGGAGAGCATCTCTTTTTGAAATACAATCCGTATCATGGCGCGGCTCTTATTAGAAGTAGCGCAGTGCTGCGTCGAAGGTGCGAATGGCTAAAGGTTGCATGATTATCCTCCTCGTATGGCTGGCTGGACCGCCGATTGTAGATGTTGTAAGGCTTGGTTACATGGCGGAGAATTGAAAAAAATGCGGCAGATCGGAGTTGTAAAACATCTCTAGAAAGTGCCACATCGTTCGCTCTGAATCCCAGACTAACTGAAAAAAGAAGGGGGTGCGTATCGGCCTTTTGGATTTGGCGAACTCCGCGGGCTCTTCAGTAATGAACATGAATTGGGACAAAATTCGCTGATCGCCTGCTTGTACAGCTTCCTCAACCTCTTTCTGCAATTTGGACTTATCCATATACAAGCCCCCGGCAACCACCATGCCGTTGGCCCTAGCATAGGACAGATAACTCTCGTATCGGCCCTGTATCTCAAACGTGCTGAACGCGCTGTGGAGAAAGGATACGTTGCCAAAGCGGTATTCATAATCTTGGTGGTTGAGTATAGAGCGGTGCATTGCTTGGAAGAGGTCAAAGGGCCTCTCGCCCTTTAGGAGTCCCCAGTCCTGAAGATTGCTTTTTATTTTTTTTAATTTGCCAAGGTTGGTAACGCCCTCGCGGAGGTAAAAGGCGGCGGCGAGGCTGTCGCTACCCGAACTGGAAAAGGCGACGAGCAGGTCGTAAAGCCAGTCGCGCAGACCGGCTTCTTGCGTGGAAGTAAGGACGATGTCTGACTCGACGGGGATGGCCTTTATCGCGCTCCGCAATTTGATTCCGGCCTCGACTTTGCTCATCTCTAGGCTGTGGATGTAGTCGAGAAAGACTTGGAGGTCGCGCGGGTGAGACGAAAAGCCGCCAAACTCGCGTTTAGGCTCGGCAACGGCTGCACTAGCGAGGGCGATCAGGGCGAAAGACAGGGTGCGAATGGCTAAAGGTTGCATCGATATTTCCTTTGTTAAGTTCTGTTAAGTTGTCTTGGAGTGGCGGCAATTAAGCCGCCACTCCAAGACACGAAATGCACAGATCAGGCTCCCTAGTATGCGGGAGTTGTTCGCCTACTCTATCGCGGCCTTGGGCAGTAGGGAGTCCCAATCAAATGCAACCGCAGTATGTGAGATGCGAGCTTAGGGCGGATTGCAGTAAGGGGTACCATACCAAGTGCAACCGCATTGGACAGCGTCATCGCCGTAGCAATCGCCAAAGAGGCATTGGGCCCCGCAGCCTGCCTCGGCCTTCTGCGGCAGGAAGCTGGCGACCAAACTCGTGAGGCCAATGGCCATGCGGATAATACGCAACTTCATGATGAACTCCTTTGTTCAGGTTTGCTACGTTTTCTCGGAGGCGATCTCCGAGGTGAAACACGGGCCGATAGAAGCCCATTTAGACGATGTGCTTCATAAGCCTTCCCTCCTTTCTGTTGTGGTGAACGAGTGTCATGGTGAACTAATGCAAGTATCGTGCCAAAATGTGACGCAGCGGCGATAATTGCGCCGATTCTTTCGGTTTGGTGGGTCATAACTGGTTGTTAAACAATACTTTGTAAAAATAGATAAAATGTTCCCGCTTTGTTCCCATGCTCTTTGCGACGCGCCTCTCAGGTCGTAAAAGTGCGCTAATACATCGCACAAGTGCGTCAAATCATCGCTTTTCGTTTGCGCGTGCTCTTCACTTGAGTGCGCGGGCGTCTCGCCCGCATGGTTGAGCGGGCTGAGCTGGTCGAAGGAGGCGGCAGGAGGGGTCTAGAGTAAGGGCGGACTGCCCGTCTATGAGCCGCCCGCCCTTGTAATTGAGGCTTCTACGAGGTTCTTGGTTGTAGCTGGGTATAAAGGCTTGTTACATGCCCAACAGAAACATTTGTGGTACGCCAGTACTAAAAAAGGCTTCTAGGTGTCGCCACACGGCCCGCTCTGGATCCCACACGAGCCGGAAGAAGGACGGGGTTCGTCCTGGCGTCTCAAATGTGGCGAACTCCTCTGGCTCTTCGACGATGAACATGATGTCGGCAAAGACCATCTGCTCGCCTCCCTCTAGGCGCGTTTCGATTTCTGCTCGCAGTGGGAGCATTATAGTAGTGGCGCCCTTGGGAAGCATGCCGTGGGTTTGGGCGTAGGACTGATAGCTATCGTACTGTTCCTGCATGGCGAATACCCTGAACTGGCTATCGCAGAGAGATACGTTTGCAAAAAAGTAGTCCCGGTCTAGCTCCGCGAGTGTTTTCTGATGGGCGGCTTTGGTCGCTTCAAATAACTCTGGGTCTAGGTTCTTGGTTCGCTCACGTAGATAGAAAGTGGCGGCCAGACTATCGTTGCCCGAAGCGGAAAAGGCTACCAAGAAGTCGTAGAGCCAGTCGCGTAGCCCCGCTTCTTGCGCGAGATCAATCGCCGTACCCAGATCGACGGGCACGGCCTCTACGGCTTGCCGCAATTGGGGCCCAGCCTCGACCGGTATCATCTCTTGGCCGTGAATGTAGTCGTAGAAGACTTGAAGACTGTCGGACTCGAAACCGCCGTATTGGCTTTGGGGCGCGGCGATGACCTTACCGGGGCAGTACAGCCAAACTGCGGCAAAGGCCAAGTACAGGGTGCGAACTGCGAGCGTTTTCATCTGCATCCTCCTTGTGATAGTTTGCTGCGAGTGTAGCGGTTAGTGGTTGCCCTCTTAGAGCACACTGCTGCGCAGCCACGCCCTATACGCAACCAGATACGTGATGATCGCCAAAAAGCACAGGACGATGACATCAATGCGGGCTTGGCCGATGAGGGTGATTGCCGACACATCTTCGCGGAAGACGGGGAGGCTCTCGACGGAGACTTTGCGCTTGGACATGGCTTGGGGAACCGGAAACAAGTGCCTGCTTTTGGGGTCTGCGCGGTTGAGGGCGATGATAGTCTGCTCGAAGTGCTGGGCGTAGATGCGTACCTGTTCGATAAAACTCTTGTGGCGTGCTAGTCCGGTGCCAGCGAGAGCTTCCATGCTGTACTGGAAACAGCCCATTGGCGATAAGCGCACGAGGTTGCGGGCGAATTCAGCTTGGTTGAGTTGATCGGCTAGTATGCCGTCCTCGACTTGCTGGACGGCACGGCGGTCGGCGCGGATGGCCGCGGCAAATGGCTGCACCTTTTCGGGATTTTTTAGAGCGCGTCTGGTCAATTTGGCCGCGAGGAGGTGCATTTTAAGCGAGGTTGGCGATCCCATTACTGTTTTGTCCTTTTCATAGGCCACCGGCGTCGCGCTCTGATTCTTGTTTCGCAACAGACGGGCCGCCAAAACGCCGCCGGTTTGCGGCCAGATTAGGGTAGTGCAAGTCCACAGCAGGAGGACGCTCATCAAGCTGGCGCGGGCACTGCTGCTGCGGACAGAGACCCACAGCCCCAAGGACACAAAAATGCTCAAATAGAGCAGGGCTAATCCCACCATGCCGACCAGCTTTACGGCCTCACCGATGCCCAGGTTCACAGCGGAAAGCGATAACACGAGCAGCAAGTTGACGACCACGCCCAAGACCATCACCAAGGTTAGAACGAGCATGGCCGCCAAGAATTTGCCCAGTAGCAAGGTGTGGCGCGGTAGGCTTTGGGCCATGACTAGCTTGAGAGTGCCGCGCTCTTTCTCCCCAGCGATGGCTTCAAAGGTAAACAGCAGAGCTACCAAGCTGAGGACGATGCCGATTATGAAAACCCAGTCAATGGCTTGGACCGATAAGAGTTGCTGAGCAGTGCGCCGCAGCGAATCTTGGAAGGCGTGAGAGACCAAGAAGGAGAGAACCCACATACCATAGAGCTTAATTTGGTAGGTGGCCTCTACCATGTTGTACGCCCCGACGCGGTCGGGCAAGGCGTGGTCGGCCTCGGCCGCGCAAAACATCAGTTGACTGGGTTTTTTGTGCAGGTCGCCCGGCCCCCTGACAGCTAGTTGCCACAGCCTAGCGGCGTCGGTGCGTAGGGTCTCTTGCTGGGCTTGCACCTTTTCGAGGTAGCGACGCATAAGTGCCGCCAGCAAAGCCGAGGGCGTTGAGCACCATCAGCCCCAGCACTAGCACTAAGGCGAAACTGAAGCGCAAGCTAAAGAGATGATCGAGGCACTCCCGTTTTACAATAGCGGTCAACATGGCGTTTCTCCTTAGGCGGCGTTGTAACGGGCAAATAGGCGATTGGCCGCTACAAACAGACCGACGGCATATAGCAGCAGGGCGGCGAGAGCAGGCAAGCTCTGGTGCAAACGCTGGTAGGAGGTGGCCTGTCGCTCTTGGAAGCGGGGCAGGTCGCCAAGGTCCGCTTCCCACCCTGAGGAGTCGTTGAAGTACGTGCGGCTGCCAAAGGCATCGCGGTCTCTGAGATATTGGAGAATCTGGCGGCGATAGTCGCGCACCTGTTCGATGAAGCCGTAGAATTCCTCTTGGCTGGTGCCGGCGATGGCACTGGCGGCTTGGGCGTAGGCACCGGCTGGGAAGAGGCATTGGAGTTGGGCATTTTGGCGTTCTAAGCGGCGCGGGAAGGCTTCGACAAGAGAGGCTTGGGCGTTCCACGCCCGTTGGGCGTATTTCAGGCGTAGCTGCTCGCCGCTGCGGATGATGTCTTGGAAGGTGGCTAACTTGGGCGTGTCGGCGATGCTGTTATAGTTCGGGCTTTGAGCCGCTATCTATGAACATGCCTCCTCCAGTTCGCTCGACTAGTTCGATGGGTGGGTACCTCCGCTGGCCGTGGGTGCGCACCAGATCTTGCAGGTCTTGTTCTAACTCGCGCCACACTTGAGCCGTGTGAGCGTCGGCTTGGTCGTTTTTCTCGTTCATGTTAGTTCGCTCGTTGAGCAGAGCGGCGATGCTGTTGGGCAACACGACGACCAACAAGGCCCACAAAAAGAGCGCGGACACCAAACTGGTCGCCGAGCGGGCAGTGACGCACGAGACGACTAGTCCGATCAAGTAGAGCACCGTTAGATATATAGTAAACTCCGAGAATAGGTTTACATTTTTTTGTATTTATGTTATACTGTATAATTATGGCCTATTCGACGGATTTACGCCAACGGGTTCTCGCT
>RKRN01000166.1 GCA_007571365.1 Candidatus Latescibacterota bacterium | reverse complement strand
GCTGGCAAAAGGGCCGAGAGGGCGCGGCCGTCATGGGACTGTACACCCGCGGCGGCACGGTGTTCACGGCCGGGACCACCGACTGGTCGCACGGGCTTAAAGGAGACGCGACCGTCGTCCAGATCACCCGCAATGTTCTCGATCGCTTGAGTCGGTAGCGGCAGGAGATAGGGGGGCGCCATGCCGTCCGCCCCTTCCATGCTGAGGACAAACCCCAGCGGGGTCGTCTGCGGATCGTCGTCCCACTCGGCTAGATTCGAGTTCGGTCTGATTGCGTATCTGGCGCAATCGAGGACGGTTTCGTGCGGTTGCCGGACACCCCCGGTCTCGGACGCGAGCTGAACGATTTTCACTAGTTGCCGTGCCGCTTGAAGAATTCGTCCATTTTACCCACGGCCCGGTCCACATCTTTGTCGATGTCGTACAGGCTCACGTGAGAAGCACCGCTCACTTCGTACAGGTTTTTGGGTTCGCTGGCGGCGTTGTAGTAGGCGACGGTCAGGGGGCCGGTGTCTTTCAAGGCTTTTTCTCCATAGATACCGAGGTATGGGGTGTAGAGATACGGGGCCAAGGCAATCGCGCTAGTCAACGGGGCGGACTCCATCAAGAACTTTGGCACTTCGTGGCTGAAGTTCCGATAGGTCTGCGATCCAGCTCGCTCCGTCATGTAGAAGTCGTATCCCTCGTACTGGGCGGAATCTTTATCCAACTGCTCTAGGTCAAGCGATGCCAACCCTAGGGCATCGTAGTAATCCACTGCTCCGGTTTCATATGCTTTCTGACGGGCGGCATTGGCCATTTGGAAAAGGGGTAGAATTTGTTCCTTGGTCATGACACCGAAGTAGCTTGCGGTGTTGTCCATCATACCGCTCACCGTTGCAATGGCGTTTAGGCGCTTGTCTGTGGTTGCCACAATAGACATGTAACCGCCACTGGCGCAGATGCCCAGGCCAAACAACCTGTTGCGGTCCACGAAGGGCAGGGTTCCAAGAAAGCTGATACCGTCTCGGATGCTTTCCATCTTTACGAATCCGTTTTCGAAGTTGCGAATCTCTCCTTCGCTGTCGCCGTATCCGATATGGTCAAACACCAAGGCAACGTATCCTTTGTCGGCCAGTTTTCGGCCATAAACTGCGCCGGTCTGTTCCTTCACTTGGTTGAAGGGCCCCGAAAAGATGACGGTGGGATGCTTCTTGGCTGCGTCGAAGTCTTCGGGCAGGTACAGATTGGCTGCCAAGCTGTGACCTTGACTGATAAAGGTAATGTTGTTTGTTCCCGATTTCAGTTCTGCGATATTGACTTTGTTTTTCATTATTGGTGCTCCTGTAGCTGTTTGAGGATTTTGGGCTCTGGTGTCTGCTTGGACCATCAGCAACCAGCAACCCCCGATGATTGTTGAAAGGTTGATAATTCTTCGTTGCATTTCGTTCACCTCCTGAGTTTTTTGAAAGGTGTCTTTGCCCGATCACAAACAAATATAATTCTCAACATTTGAAAAAAATAGGCCATTTAATCCCAAAAATATGCCTATTTATATCATTTATATTGTTTTTTTGCATTTTGGATACTATAATGGTTACATGAGTAAACATCAAATTAAAGAGCTCATCGAAAAGAGAATTCCCACGGCTGGGATTGCGGAAACAGGAATAGACGGGGTGCGTCTATTTAGGGTGACCGAACCCGTTCGGTGTTCTCCAGCCGTGTACGAGCCGGTGGTGGTGGCCATCGTGAACGGGTTTAAGGAAGCCATTTTGGATGGAAAGACATATGTCTATGACAGCAGCAACTATATGTGTTGCACCATGCCTATGCCAGTGGAAGCGGGCACTCCCAAGGCCTCGCCGGATAATCCCCTGTTGGGGGTATTCATTTCCCTCGATACCCGGGTAATGACAGAACTGGCAATTGAGATGGAGACTGCCGCTGGTCCCATTCGGCAACCCAAAGGAGAGCCGCTGCCTCAAGGATTTGCCCTAGCTGGTTGGGATGAAGCGTTCACTGAAGCCCTGCTGCGCCTGTTGCAACTAGGTGGCAATACCGTGGATACAGCGGTGCTTGGCAAGGGGCGATTGCGCGAAGTGTACTACGCCATTCTGAATGGAGATGCCGGGTGCTCCGCGAGACGCGCATTTGGTGTGGGCAACGAAATTGCAAAAGCCATCGAGTTCTTGTCAACTCGCCTGCATGAACCGGTCACAATCGAAGATATGGCCACGCAGGTGGGTATGAGCCGGGCCGTATTTCACCGCAAGTTCAAACAGGCCACCACTATGTCTCCCATTCAATTTGTGAAATCACTACGGCTGAACAATGCGGCCATGATGATAGCCGGGGGCATGAACGTGAACGACGCTGCTTTTGCAGTGGGCTATGTCAGCACCTCCCAGTTCAGTCGGGAGTTCAAGCGATTGTACGGCAAGTCCCCCAAACAGTGGAGCAACTCCAACGACCAGCACTCTAATACGAGCCCAGTGGTCGGACCTGCCTTGTGACGGTCCCTGACCAGCCATCGGAAAGGACGGCTGGTCAGGGACCGTAAGACCTCGGTATTGCCAAAGCTCAAGGAGCAAGTATGGTGGCAGTTCCAGCAACCACCGTTACGAGCACCCCTGAGATTACGTCAAGTCGAAGCGATCGAGGTTCATCACCTTGTCCCACGCGGCCACGAAGTCGTGCACGAACACCTCCCGCGCATCGTCGCATCCACAGACTTCCGCGATGGCTCGGAGCTCGGAGTTTGAACCGATGATCAGGCTGAAAGGTCGGCTGCTGACGCAAGCCTAACACCTCCAGCACCGCACGGACCCTACGTTTACCAGGGGCTAACAGTGCCCCAACTAACAACGCTTGCGCCGGCGGCCAAATACGGGCAGAAAAAAGGGGGGTAAACGAGGACAAAATGCTTATTATCTCTTGGGGCAGGGCGGCATACAGTCCTCCTAGCCTGTCGATACTTGGATACCATCAACAGGACGGAGAAGACCCGGCGCCTGCCATCTACTTTGGATAAAGGCGAGCTTATCTGCCGGGCAATAAAAATCGAGTTTACTTTGGCCAAGAGGGCGATATATGAATGAGCGGTATTTGGTAACAGGGGCCCTCGGTTGCGTGGGGGCATGGGCGGTTCGCCGGCTGGTCCGCGAGGGCGTGCCGGTGCTGACCTACGACCTAGGCGGCGATCCCTACCGGTTGCGGACGATCATGACGGACCAAGAACTGGATCAGGTGCAACTGATTGAGGGCGACATCGCAGATCTGGACGAGTTCGAGCGAGTCGTGATTGACTGCGGTATTACGCATATACTGCACTTGGCCGCCATGCAGGTGCCCTTAGTTCGGGCCGACCCCGTGCGCGGAGCCAAGGTAAACGTGGTGGGGGCCACCGTCGTCTTTGAAACGGCCGCACGTCATCGCGATCAGATCCAGAATCTGGTCTTTGCAAGTTCGTTTGGAGTGTACGGCGAACCCGAAGCGTACCCTCCGGGGCCGCTGGCCCACGACGCTCCGTTGCTGCCGCCGACGCTCTACGGGGTGTTCAAGCAGTGCAACGAAGGCACCGCTCAGGTCTATTGGCGCGAGCAGTCGGTGCATAGCCTTGGCCTGCGCCCGTGCGTAGTGTACGGCCCGGGGCGCGACCAAGGCTGGACTTCCACGCCGACTAAGGCCATGCTGGCCGCCGCGCTCGGTCGCGAGTACGAGATTACCTATGGCGGCACCCTCGTCTATCACCACGCCGATGATGTTGCTGCCGCCTTTATCGCCGCGGCCAGAGCCAAGCTGGCCGGTGCCCCGGTGTACAATCTAGGGGGTAGCACGGTCTCCATGGCCCAGATCGTCGCTGCCATTGAGGAAGTTGTCCCTGAGTCGGCGGGCAAAATTGGCTTCGATCCGACGCCGCTGCCGCATCCTGCAAGCGCCGATGATAGCGCCCTCAATCAAGCCCTCGGCCCTCTTCAGTATCGCTCGCTGGTCCAAGGCGTCCGCGATACGGTCGCAGTCTTCCGCACGGCCTTGGCGGCCGGTCGCCTCGACCTCGAGCGAGCACTGCACACTTAGCCGCCCATAAAAACAAAAGGAGCACCGCCAACGTGAAAATTACTGGCATTAAATCCGTTATGATACAGGGCATTCCCTGGACGTGGACGCTGGTCAAGGTGGAAACGGATGCCGGACTCTGCGGCATTGGCGAAGCGCAGTTGCCCGTTGGCGTGCGAGACGTGCTCACGCGCATGGAAGGGCTGCTCATCGGCGAGGATCCCCGCCACCCGGTGCGGCTGGCGCAAAAGATCTACCGCGGCCTAATCGGTGCCGGGTCCACCGGAGGTAGTATCGTGCTGGCCTTGTCCGGGGTTGAACTAGCCCTGTGGGACCTGCACGGCAAGCTGACGGGCCTGCCCTTGTGGCAGTTGCTCGGCGGCAAGTACCGGGATCGGGTGCGCATCTACGCCGACACAGCCCGGCCCGGCGACCGCTCGCCGGCAGCCTATGCCGACGGGGTGCGCCAACGAGTAGAAGCCGGGTACACCGTCGTCAAGGTCGATATCGACAACAGCGCCCCCGGATCATACCGCCAAGACCACCACAACCGCGCCCTGTCTAGAGCCGAAGTCGAATACATGAGCACCGTCAGCCACGCAGCCTACGAGGCCCTGCCCGCCGACGTCGAGTTGTGTCTCGATATGCACTGGTGTTACCAGCCCGCCGACGCGCTCCGGGTGGCCCGCCGGCTGGAAGATATCGACATCCTGTGGCTCGAAGATCCGACTCCACCCGAAAATCTCGACGCCCTAAAGTACGTGACCGACCACACCTCGGTGCCCATTGCCTGTGGCGAAAATCACTGGATGAGCCATGGGCTCAGGCCCATGATCGAAAACCGGGCTGCGGATATTATCACGCCCGATATCCCTCGTTTTGGCGGGGTGCAGGAAGGCAAAAAAGTGGCCGAGTTGTGCGAACTGCATTCACTGGCCTTTGCCCCGCACAACATCTGCACGCCGGTGGGTACTGTGGCTTCGGCGCACGTATGCGCCAACGCGCCGAATTTCCTCGCGTTGGAACACCACGGTCTCGACTGCCCTTGGTGGGACGATATCGCGCTGGATTGGGGAGGGCCGGTAGCCGATCGCGGGTACATCACCGTGCCCGACCGGCCGGGGATCGGGGTGGCGTTAAACGAAGAGCTGCTGCGCGCCCATCTGGCCCCCGGCGAAGTGTGGTGGGATTGACGTCGCGGTCGCTGCGTGGGGCCGCTGTCAAACCGGCTCTTCCCACTGCTTTTGCCCAATCCGCTCGACGTATTCCGCGCCCTTGTGCTCGGCCAGCCAGCCCTTGCGGGGAACGTCTTGGGCCAATCAAGCAGTTCGAGAAAAACATCATCCTCGACAATCGTCCTGAACTTGGCCATCAGGGCATTAGGGGCCAAGCCACGCGCC
>RKRN01000075.1 GCA_007571365.1 Candidatus Latescibacterota bacterium | reverse complement strand
GTCCCACTCTTCGACATACCGCCCTTCGCCTCTAGAATCGGCCGCTAGCGTTCGCATTTTGCGTCCGCGCAGATCGTAGATTGCAAAGACCACTTGGCTGACCTGTACGCCTAGCAGTGAATAGGCCAATTCAAGCGCGTCGTTGCGTCCGTCGCCATTCGGCGTCACGACGGTCGATCCCACGTCCAATGCGCTCAGCACATCTAACCTCTCGCTCAGTGCTAGCACCTCAATGGAATTGGTCGATACCGCCGCGTTGGCATCTCCCGGATCGATAAATTGGGGCTGTCCTTCTCCCCCTACGACAAATATCTCGCCCTGAAACAGAGCGTTAAAACTGAAGACGCCCGTTTTGAACAGCAGCCGCAGCGGCCTATTGTCAGCGATCGTGATGCGGTTGGACGGAAAATAGACGATCAACTCGCCCCGTTTTTCCGCAATGCTGTCCGGTTCCACAGCGATTAAGGGGTCGCCCATTTCCAATCCTATGAACTGGACGCGGCCCGGGGTTTGCAGCCTTAAGGCGTCAAAACCCGACTCGGTCTCCGACTCGAAGTCGGCCCGCACGTCAAAAGTGAAGATGCGCTCCTCGCCCAAAGGCACTTCCGTTTTGCGCCCGAGCGGCTGTGGTTCGTCCTGTAATGCGACCTCCCCGACGACTGCATCAGCCAGCAGCGGCGAGTATTCTACAACCAGCGAATCCATCCGGCCATAAGTGAACAAATCCTCGCTTTCCATCGTGAAGTTGATTTTGAGATACTGCCGATTATCTGGCGAAAGGATATCTATGCCTTCGCCCGCGGACGCTTTTTGTGGCACCGACCAGAAGCTCCAGTTGTCCACGTCGGGCCGCTCCGGCCCCCGAGCTCTAGGGCGCACGTAATCATCGTACGGTGCTTTATCCCATTCGGCAAAGCTCACTTCGCGTTCGGTCCTCAACTCAGTGTAGATGCTGTAAACCTGTGGCGTATCGTCCCGGCCGGTCTGGGTTTCCAGTGAAAAGGAGATGGGATTTTGTGCCAAAAGCTCGGGTCCGCTGTCGATACTCTCTTTAGCAAATCCGTCGAAATAAGGTATGACCCGCCCGAAGTTGACCGGCTCGCCGATGTCGATCACTTTGGAGAGGTATCGCGATTTTTGCACAAAACCCTCGCCGTAAAACTCTACCTCGGCAATGACGCCTAGTTCCGGGAAATTTATGAAAATGAACTGCAGGGGCTGGGTGGAAAAACGAGCATTGGCGATGCGCGTGGTCTGGTTGAGATTTTGCTCCAGTAAAAGGTCAAACTGCCCTTGCTTGAAGTGCTCTCCATCAATGGCGGCCCAAACTTCATACAGCTTGGGATAGGCGTTTTTGAGCGGCAAACCCGGCGTGATCCGCTTGCGGTCGTCGGTCTGGGTGCGTCCTTCCGCTGGGGAAAAAAAGCGAATGCGATTGATGGGCAATTCCCAACCTAGGTTGTAGTAATAATAGCCGGAGACAATAGCCACTGATCGGGTCGTGTCGCCGTCTATTGTATATACAAAGCCGTTATCTCCGAGGACCTCGGGTTGACCGGGAATGAGGCGTGCGGCGTGCGGCCCGGCCCGCTCGCCCCCCCAGACATTGCCGAAGATATCGGTGCGCGAACTGCCCTTCTTCTCGCCCAGCGCGATATTGACCGCTGGGTCCAATTCGTAGGGCTGCAGGCTGCCGTCCACGACCCACATGCCGCCCATCAACTCGGCTAGTTCTTCCCAGCCGCTATCTCCTGTGCCTAGTACGAAGCGCTCTACCTGTGCGTCTGCAAAACAAGGAGCCAAGAGCAAAAGAGCTAGCGTCACTTTGTACGTCATGCTCAGTTTTCCGCGTTTAAATGGGCATTAATAAGCCACGTGGATCAGGCGCATGCGGTTGACTTCGTCGGCAGCCGCCTCTATCGAAGCTCTGGCGATATAGGTCCCTGGCGGCACTAGGTCGCCGGCATTGTTCGTTCCATCCCACTGCCAGTGGGTATAACGTCCGGCGGTCAGCGCATTGGAGAGCACGTTTTTTATTAAGCGACCCGAAAGATCGTACACGAGTAGTTCCACCGCGACGGACTGCACCAAATGGATGAGCACAAAAGAGAAGACAGACGAATCGTTTATGCCATCGCCATTGGGCGTTATAGCCGCCGGAGAAACGGCAAAGGACTGCAACACACTTTCGCCGCTGGTGAGAAAAATCACCTCCTGCGAGTCCGTGCCTACTTCCCGCGTCGCGTCGCCCTCGGCAATGCGCTGGGGAAGGCTGCCCGTCGTATCCAGAAGCTGTCCTATAAACTGGGTGGAAAAGAGCAGGGCCTGCGAGCGAAACGTAATCCGCAGACGCACGTCTTCCCCGGTGCTAATGCGCCGGGACGGAAAATAAACGCGCAAACCCGTATCGTCTAAGCGCACGCTATCCGGCTGTATCTCCGCCAACTGGTGCCCCATTTCCAGTTTGAGAAATTCGGGCTGTATCAGCGTCGAGATGCGCACGCCGTCAAAGCCGGTTCCCGCGCCCAAGTCGGCTTTTATGTCGTAGGTAAAAACTGTATCGCGACCGGCCGGAACGGACGTGCGCCCACCGGCCGGAAAGGGATCGTCCAATAGAGCCACTTCGCTCAATGCCTGCGCGGCCAGCGGCGGCGTATGCACGATGGCCAAACTATCGACCTGCATGCTGGCGGAGGTATTGCCCTCAAAGCGCAGGCGCACTTGAAAAAAATCGCGCGGCCCCGGTAGGTCCAGCGGAACGGAGTACGTGCCGCTGGATTCGGCGATAAGTGGCTCCGTCCAAGGAGACCAGTGTGTGGCGTCCGGGCGAATGCTGCCCTTGAGGACTAACGGCAGTTCGTCGTACTCCTCTTTGCTGACCAGCACTTCCGACCGGGTTTCTACGTCGGCGATTTGGTAGTAGTCGAGAGGCGTTTCGTCGACGCCGTTGCGCATCTGCACGATCACCTGCACTTGCTCGTCGGTGCCCGTGCTGCTTTCGCCTTCTTCGGACAGCGAAACTTTGCGGGCGCGAAAAGTCAATGCGCCGTAGTTGACAGGCTGGGCAAACTGGATGAGCTGTGTTTCGTAGAGTCCACGCGGCACGAAGCCTTCGCCGTGTACCTCGATTTCCGCCAGTTCAAAGGGGTTGGGTGAAAGCACTCTGAGTAGAATAAAGCGCACCAGTTGCGTCGGGAAACGCACATCCACTCTTGGATCGCGATTGATTGTCACTTGGCGAACAGCCTCGTAAACGGGCGAGTCATTGGCGTCGAAAGTGCGCCCGTCATTGAGTGATATCTCGTAGCCAGCGACGAACTCATCTTCTCCTTCACGGGGGTAAAAAACAACTTGGCTAACTGGAAACGAAGCCCCGAGATCGAGAAAAAAAATGCGTCCGCGCTGATTGACCCCCACTTCTTTAAAGCGATTTTCCGTGCTAGTCGTGCCATCGCCATCTACCAAGACTTCAGACCCCTCAATGCCCAGTGCCGAATTGTTCCACACTCGCCCGTTGCCTTCGGCGATAAAGCTGCTAGGCGCACCGACCCGCCAGACGATAAACTGAGTTATATTTTGATCGAGTGAAAAGCTGGCCGGTCCCAAAGCCTGTCCTTCGCCTATGACTACTCCCGCTATAGTCTGCGCTGGCTCTTCCCAAGCTTGCCCTCCCAAGCCGACCCCCCAGACATCGGCTCGCAGTTTTGCCGTCCCAATCCAGAACGACAGAATCAGCCCGACCAAAATAGTTCGCCTAAAGGAAGCCATCATGGCTTATTCACCAGTTCGGGTGGTGGCTGAAACCCCTTGAACACCTCGCGCTGAAAGTGAAAGGTTAGATCTTTAGTTTCCACAGGCTCATCGCGGTAATTGTACCGCAATGCAATATCCCTGACGTGGATGGAAAACTCCGTCACGTCGGGTGCCAAACTTGGAAAAACGACAAAACCTTCTGCCTCTTGGCCGCTGAAGACGATTTGCTCCTGAAACATAGTGCGCCCGAGCACGTCTTCGCGCTCATTAAAACGCCGGTATTCGTTGCCGGCATATCCCTGAATAAACGAATAGTAATACTCCAGAATCTGCAGCGGTTCTAAAGGCACATACTTGCGATACCCATCCTTTGAAATCAATTCGATCTTGAGCGGGTCGACGCCGACTTTGGGATAAGCGTAGTTTTTAACTTTTAGCAGCCATACGCTATGTTTGGGCGGCGTCCACTCTTCGCCCATGCGCTTCCAGTTGCCAAAAGTATAGGGATTGGTCGATACAGGCCCTTGGGTGGACTGCTGGGGGAATTTGCGGTTCAATTCGGCGTCGCTCATAGGGCGCAGACCGATCTCTAGACGCTCAAACGAATAGGTGATCAAGCCATCGTCCTTGATCACCATATCGGCCTCCTGCTGGCCCTGCGGAGCTGGCTGAATTGGCCCATCGAAATAACGTCCGCATCCTGCCAACATTGCTAGGGAACAAAGCCACGCACCGAACCGTATCATCGTATTAACCTCGGGGAAGTGTACATTGCACTAGCGGGTATTGGGCGGCGGCGGATGCCGCCGCCCAATCGGTGGTCAAAGGACCGTTCGGTTAGTCGCTGAAGGTCGCTTTGATTTTTGCCCAACTCTCGGATTCTACTGCGGTGCCTCCGCCGTCGGCGCGATCGTACTCATCTGCGCCAAGTAGTGTGTATTCAGAGCAGACATCGCAGTTACCCGAAGCACCGTCCTCACCGGCTGTTGCTAACTGATGCGTACGGCGATCTTCGGGATTATCTGCTTCGTTTAGTTGATAGGTCAGGCGAATGAGCTGCCCGGCCTCGTTCTCGTGGCGGATGCTGTTGTCTGCCCCGTCCAACGAGGCGTAATCCCAGAGGGGAATGCTATACTCGTAGTTGACCGTGACGTTGGTCGAACCCGTGGTCGCTCCCGGCGGATTGGTCGTCACTCTGGACTCAGCGAACTCGTCCATCCAGTGGATTTCCTCGACCACCTGCCAGCGCAACCACCATGAGCCGTCGCCGCCATAAGGCGTCTCATACACGCCGGGGACCGGCAAGTGCATGGTAAACTGCTGCCCCTCGGCGCGGGTACCCGACTCGCCGTCGCCATCGTGCGGACCGCCGCTGGCATTGGCGTCCGTGATGATCTCGAGATCGTCGTCGCGCCAGCCGTCATCAAAGACGTCCGAGGTGACGACTAGTGTGTCGTCGGTGGCACGTACAAATCCGTAGAGCCTGTTGTCGCGGTCTGTGCCCGTCCATGCCGTCATAATGGCTACGTCGAGATCGCTCTTGTCTAGCACTTCGGCTTTCTGGATTTCGTACATCTCGTCGGGCCCAACGGTGAAAATGGGGTCGAACCACGCCCAGTCGCTATCGTCGCCATCAATAGTGATGGTGACGTCAGCAGGCACCTCTAAGGCGAAGTAGCCAATGCCGTTGGCATTGGACTGGCCCCAAGCGAAACTCGCCAAGGCCACGGACGATACGGCTGCTATGAGTGCGTTCTTGCACATACTTTTCTCCTTATGGTATAGAGTTAGAGATATTGCTCTTTTCTGTTTCTGTAGTTGCGAATGGTGTATCTATATTACCTCCTTTCGCATGTAGAGTAGGGATAGCTCGGCTCGTCTAGGCGTAGCTACTGCTCTAGGGTAGATAGAGCCTGTTCATCGACAATTATCTCAGTCCTGTACTTATGCCTCAACTCATCTAGATAGCTATCGAAGTCTTCTTCAATCGCGTGCCGATGAGCGTAGCGCAATTGATGCCATATTCTGGACTGCACCTTGGGTGTAAAAAAAGAGAGGGTCTTTTCCGGGCGCATCGCCAGCACTTCGAGTACGAGATATCCCGTCATATCGCCGCTCAACTGGATGGGGAGCGGGCCCTTGATGCTGCCAACCGGCACGCTCCGCACAGCTTGGATCATGGTGGCCATAGCACCTTGGGCCGTCGCCGTGTCAGCCAGTGTGAAGTTAAATATGTCGAATTGGCGTACGCGTCCTTTAAATGCCGGATACTCGCGCATGATCTCGGCCATATCCTCGCCAGCGCGTACGCGCTGGGCGATGGTGTGCGAAACCGGTTCCGAATCGACTAGTGCGCCGGCAAAAAAAGTACGCACTGGCAGAGTGAATTCTCCTGCTAGGTCCCGATATAGAGTGCGCCGCTGTTCCTCTGTGACGAAGCGCGATTCTACTTGTGTTCGCCGCAGCATTTCGACCATGGCTTCTTCGCGCTTACCCTGCACGTACTGAACTATAGCCTGCTCGCGATTCAACCCCCGTTGCTGGGCCAGCAGAGGCAGCAGGATTTTACGCAGTGTTTCGTCTTGGGCAAAATCGACCACGGCGGTGCTGTCGATGGCGTGGGGACGACGCTTGAGTTCGGACTCCTCTACCAAAGCCATATACGCGTTTAGGTCGATGCTCCCGCCGCGATAGCGCAGCAGGATGCGTGCGTGGTCTTCTGCTTCCAGCACAGGCACACCGCCTTCAGCCAATCGTCCCCGCTGCAGCAATGCGCCTAACACCTGTGCATCTATTGAAAAATCAAAGTGCGTTTTCTGGTCGGCTAAGTATTTGGCCCAGTGCTCTTTTTTTTGCTGCTTTTCCAGTGCTTGGCGCAGCATCTTCTTTTGACGCTCAAAAGTGACGTAGTGCTCTTCATCGGCTCTGATCAGGTGGTAGGTTCCCTGCGAGCTGCGGTACGGTTCGGACATTTGGCCGACCTGGAGGCGAAAAAGCTCGGCGACAAACCCGCTGTGCTGTGCTTCTTCTTCCTGCCAGAAACCCATATCTCCACCTTTGGCCGCCGATGTGTGATCGAGAGACTGTTCGCGCGCCAGTGCCGCAAAATCGGCACCTTGCCGCAGTTGCTCTTGCACGATCCAGGCTTCTTCGAGACTACCTACCTGAATATGACTCGCTCGCATTTCCCGCTTTTTGTGCAATCCGCTCTGGTGGAAATGCGACCACAGTTCCTCTTCCGATATAGAGACATCTCCCGTGACTTCCTCGTACAGACGCTCGACTAGTCTCCGGTCGTGCATCTGTTGTACGCTTGTGACCACGTCGGGATGCTGATCTAAGCCTTTGGCTTTGGCCTCTAAGACCAGCAGCTTGCGATCGATAAAAGGCTGTAGCGTTTCCCGCGCATTACCCGCTGCAAAACGGCGCATATTGCGCTCGGCGCGGAGCAAGTCATCTACCATAATGACCTCGCTCCCGACTCTGGCCAGCACGGTTGAATTCACAGCCCATGAATCGACGGCTATCAGCTCGACAATCGCCGTCACAGCCCAGCAGGTAGCCATCTGTCCAGCGCAAACCGGCACTCTTTTTAGTACAGCTAATCCGATGCTCATAGTGAATGTCCGTCTTACTAAAGGGATTTCGACATCGAAAGTGAAAAGCATGGATAGTTGAAAAAAGGCCTTGTGTCAAGCGATGCTCTTCTATATCGAGTTACCGAGCCGAGTCGTTTCCTCGTTCACTATGTTTCACTATGTGAGTGTTAATAACAACCCCTTTGGGTCGATTTAGGTGCTAACGAGCCTAGTATATAACTCGAAGGTGGTCCCCAAAACTCCGGATCCGGTCCTCTATTAAAAGAAAAAGAATCGGATCAAGAGCGTCTCGCCAAAGTGTAATGCGAAGATACTTAACCATCCTTGCTGCGGCCCGACGCTAGTTTTGGGACCACTTCTCGATCTTTTTTGCGTTGTACTGCGTCCTAAGTATGTGCTTGCTCTAAAGCGGCATACTCGCCGATGATGCCGTCGTACGCGGCTACGGCCCTTAGATCTGGCTCAATTGTTGAGCCGGTGACCGGCTGCGCGAATGGTTCGACAACTTCCGCCCATGAAGGCGCGTGGCCGGCTGCGGTTTGGTGAGCGTGAGCAGCGCGCAACGCAGCGCCTAGGGCCGCTGAATTGGTCGTCTCAAAGCGGTGGACCGGGCAGTTGTGGACATTGGCGAAGACGCGCAGAATTTCGGCGTTGGCCGACGCGCCGCCGGTGACGTAGAGCGAGGAAGTTTCTCCTCCCATCCAACGTGCGTGGATGCGCGAGGAAAGGGCTTGGGCTTCGATGACGGCGCGGACATTGGCCGGCGCGTCGGTGGGGTTGAGGTTTTGGCGGACGACGTTGGGTCGGGGAACTTTGGGGACGATTTCCGGCGCGAAGTACGGGAGCATGAGTGCGCCGTTATTGCCCGGCGGTGTGGCGCGTAGGGCATTGGTGAACTGATCCCAACTCATGCCGTATTGGTCGCGCACGGCCTCGCGGGCCAAGCTGCCGTTGAGATAGCAAGTCAGGGCCATGTAGTGCGTACCATCGGGTGAGGCAAAGACCGCGCCCTCGCCTTCTTTAGAGGTGCGAGGCTGGTCCATGCAGGCGAACAGAGTATCCGAAGTGCCCAAGCTCAGGGCGACTTGCCCTGGGGCGACGAGGCCGAGACCGATGAGGCTGCACGGATTATCGCCGGAAAAAGGCAACACGAGGCAGCCGTTTGCGAAGCCGTAGCGACCCACGTAATAAGGGCTGATCGGGCCGACGGGTTGGCCGGAGGGCGCGATCGGCAGGAGTCTGGCGGCTAGGTCGGGAGCAGTAGCGTCGAGCGCGAGCGCACTCCACTGGCGGGCGGCAATGTCCATCATGTTGGTGCCGCTGCCATCGCCCGGATCGACACCGACGAGCCGACCAGCGAGTAGGCCAGCGACGTAGGAGCTGACCAAGCCGATGTAAGTGGTGGCGGCGTAAGCGTCAGGTTCGGTCTGGTAAAACTTGCGGATCTGCGGGCCGCTGAAGCGCTCAAAAGCCGCGTTGCCGGTAAGCGCGAGGAGCGCAGCGGGCCCGCCGACGCCCGCTTCGATTTCGGCGCACTGCGAAGCCGTGGAAGTGTCCATCCAAATAGGCGAAGATGGGCGGGCGAAGATGGCGGCGAGTTGGTCTTTGAGCGGCTGGGTCGGTGAAAGGTTTGCCAATGCGCTGGCGGCACTGGCGTTGAGATAGACGGTGCCGTGCTGCTGGCCGCTGCCAGCAACAGCCCGCACGGCGCCGAGGTCGTGGCCTTGGTCGGCGAGCGTTTGCAGGAGCAAGTCTAGTGCCTCAGCCCACATCAAAGGCACACTGTGGACCACGCCCGCGCCGAGGTCGAGGACGCCGTTGACGACCCCATAGGTGGCTTTGAAGTGCTCGTCGAAGTTGATGGACGCTTCGGCGACGATAGCGCACTGCTCTGTGTCGATGAGTAGGCCGGTGATGGATTGGGTGCTAGCGTCGATGCCCAAATACTTGCTCATAGAAATACCCCGCCGTAATTTTTGTGAGCTATTCACAGCAAAATTAACAAACGCGCTGGGGAGAACAAAACCAATGGAGGTAGTGGCGGTGCAGCCCGAAATTGCCGGGACGCTGGCGGCAGTGGACCCGGAAGTAGAGGCCATCATTCGCGCTGAAAACAGGCGTCAGCACAACAAAATTCGCCTGATCCCATCTGAAAATTACGCCAGTCAAGCCGTACTCGAAGCCAGCGGTTCGATCCTGACGAATAAGTATTCCGAAGGATATCCTGGCGCACGCTACTACGAGGGCCAGCGCGAGATCGACAAGATCGAGCGGCTCTGCATTGAGCGCACCAAGGAAGTTTTTGGGGCCGAGCACGTCAATGTCCAGCCCTATTCAGGCTCGCCGGCCAATCAGGCCGTGTACGTCGGGCTCTGCGCGCCAGGCGATACGGTCATGGGCTTGGCACTGGCGCACGGCGGCCACCTGACGCACGGCGATCGGGTCAGCATCTCGGGGATGCACTACAAGTCCGTGCAATACGGGGTGTGCCGAGACACCGGCCAGATCGACTTCGACCAAGTCGAAGCACTGGCCAAAGAGTACCGGCCCAAGCTGCTGTTCTGCGGGGGCACGGCCTATCCGCGCATTGTCGATTTTGCGCGCTTTGCCGAGATCGGGCATTCGGTGGGGGCCATCGTGGTCGCCGACATCGCGCACATTGCCGGGCTGGTGGCCACCGGGGTGCATCCCAGCCCCGTGCCGCACGTAGATGTGGTGACTACGACTACCCACAAGTCGCTGCGGGGGCCGCGCGGCGGAATGATCTTATGCCGGGCGCAGTATGCCGACGCCCTCGATAAGGCGGTGTTTCCAGGGTTACAGGGCGGGCCGCACAATAGCACTACAGCGGCGATTGCCGTGGCGCTCAAGGAGGCGATGAGCGCGGAGTTTAAGCAGTATGCCCAGCAGATCGTCGCCAACGCTCAGACCTTGGCGGCCGCCCTGGCGGTGCGCGGTTTTGCCCTCAGCTCGGGCGGCACCGACAACCACCTGCTCCTCATAGACATGACCAATAAGGGCGTTACTGGTTATGCGATGGCTAAGGCGCTGGACGCAGCGGGCATCGTCTGCAATTTCAATCGCGTGCCCTTTGATTCGCGGCCGGCACGCAAGCCCAGCGGCATCCGCATCGGCACGCCGGCGATTACCAGTCGGGGCTTTGGTGTCGAGGAGATGAAGCAGTTGGCCGAGTGGATAGATCGGGTGGCCCAAGTGCGGGCCAATAAAGCACTAGAACTCGCCGACCGGAAAGCGAAGTACGCCGAGATTGCGGCCCAAGTGCGGGCACTTTGCGCCCGTTTTCCGGCTCCCGGCTTACTCTACGATGGCGAAGGACGGCCGTTTTAGGCCGATGAAGATGGATATATATAAGGAACTAAGCGTCGAGCCGATCATCAACGCCGTGGGGCCGGCGACTCGATTGAGCGGATCAATCATGCACCCAGAGGTGGCCGAGGCCATGCGGCAGGCTTCGGAGCGCTGCGTGGATATAGCGCAGATGCAGGCGCGGGCCGGGGAAGTGATCGCCGAGATCACTGGTGCGGAGGCCGGGTATGTGACCAGTGGTGCGGCGGCGGGCTTGTTGCTGGGGACGGCCGCTTGTGTGACCGGACTGGATCCGGGCAAGATGAATCGCTTGCCGGATACGTCCGGGATGAAAAACGAAGTAATTATGGCGCGCAGTCACCGGAACTTTTACGACCACGCGGTGCGCTCAGTGGGGATTGAGTTGGTGGAAGTGGGGATCGCCGACCGCTTTTCCGGGGCGGGCGTGCGCGATGCCGAAGGGTGGGAGATCGAAGCGGCGATTACCGAGCGGACGGCCGCGATCGCGTATGTGGCGTACGCACACACGCAGCCATCGTTGGCAGAAGTGGTAGCGGCCGCACGCCGGGGCGGTGTGCCGGTGATCGTGGATGCGGCCGGCCAGCTCCCACCGGCGAGCAACTTACAGCGCTTCATTGCCGCTGGGGCCGATTTGGTCGCCTTTAGCGGCGGCAAGGCCATAGGCGGGCCGCAGGCTTCGGGGATTTTGTGCGGGCGGCGGGATCTGATCGCCGCGGCCGCGCTGCAACACCAAGACCTCGACGTGATGCCCGAGCTGTGGGAGCCGCCGGCGAGTTTGATCGACAAGTCGCAGCTACCTGGTGCCCCGCAGCACGGTATTGGGCGGCCCTGTAAGGTCGGCAAGGAAGAGATCGCCGGGTTGGTGAAGGCGTTGCGCCTTTTTGTAGCCGAAGACCCGGCAGCGCGGCGGCAGCGCTGGTATGCGCTGATGGAGGAGCTGGTCGCTGCGTGTGGAGTGCTGCGGCACGCCGAGATTGCGGTGACAGCCGATCGCAAGCGCGCCGAGATTCCGACCGCGCGGCTGGTGCTCGACGAGGAAGCCGCGGGCACGACGGCGCTGGAACTGGTCCGGGCACTACAGGAAGGCCGACCGCCCATCGCCGCTAATCCGACCGATGTGTACGAGGGTGCGGTGATTTTTGGGCCAATGTGCCTCCGCGCTGGCGAGCCGGAGCAGATTGGCCGACGGCTCAGGGAATTGCTCGGCTAAAATGCGCTCCGAGCGCACTAACGTAAGACAAAAAGCCCCGCCCGGCGGGGCTTCCTAATCCGCGCTGCCGTTCTATTTACAGCCTGCCAACACAAGTGCCATCAATCGCCGTCTCGGTCAGACGCGAAGGCGATCTGTCGTCCGTCGGCGACCAAATGGGATTACTGTCGTGTCCACCGTTTTTAGATAGCAAGTAAAAAGTAGATTTTTCTTTGTTGACGCCGTTCTATCGCGTCCTGTATGTTCACAGTACATCCCAAACCCAAATGAAAGGAGAGCAACGACGACTATGACTACCGTGCCCCTAACTGTAGAAGAACGGCTAGCAAGGCTTGAAGGCGTGTACGATCATCTTGCTTCCAAAGCCGATATTGCTGAATTAAGGGTAGTCTTAAAGGACGATGTTGCGCGGGTTGAGAGCGACCTCAAAGCCGATATTGCGCGGATTGAGAGTGGTCTTAAAGCCGATATTGCTGAATTAAGGGTAGTCTTAAAGGACGATATTGCGCGGGTTGAGAGCGACCTCAAAGCCGATATTGCACACGTACAGACCGATGTTACACACGTAAAGGTCGAGATTGCCGAACTCAAGGGCAGCGTCAAAATTCTGCTTATCGCAATGACTTCTGCTTTAGCCCTGCTCAATATCGTCTTGCGGTTCTGGCCGGCCTGAGCTAAAAGAGTAATTCCACTACGTCGCCAACGGCAATCGCTACTCCGACGACAGCTAAACCCGCACTGCCGCCTTACCTAAAACTCGCTCCAGCACGTAAATCTCATTATTGCCTTTGGATAATTCTACACCTGCGCTCCCCAATAGGCGGCACCCAGTAGCGCGGTCTTGTCGTTGAGCACGACGTGGACGGGAATGGCCGCGAGAGGCGCACCCATGCGGCCTTTGTCCACAAAGCCCTCCATAAAGCGGCCGTCGCGTAGCTTGGCGAGGATCTTGGGCGCGATGCCGCCGCCGACGAAAACCCCCCCCGAAGACATCAGCTTGAGTGCCAAGTTCCCCGCTTCGCGGCCATAGAGGAGCGCGAAGAGGTCGAGGGCCGTTACGGCCAGCGCGGAGTGGCTTTCGAGGCCGGCGTACGCGATGGCCTCGGCGCGGTCGGGCTGTCCTGCCTCGGGGGATAGAGAAGCGTCGGCGCGGTCGGGCTGCCGTTTGCATAGGAAGTCGTAAATCGCGGCCAAGCCCTGGCCCGAGACCACCCGTTCCCAGCTAACGTGGCCGTAGCACTCGTTGAGGAAATGCCAAAGCTCGGCTTCGAGCGCTGTGCTTGGACCAAAGGTCGCGTGGCCGCCCTCAGAGGTGATGGCTGCATAGCGGTCCGCGGCCCAGCACAAGCCCCCTTCACCCAGTCCGGTGCCAGCGGCGATGACGGCAATGTTGCCCTTTGGGGCGTGCTGACCTTTGTTGAGCGGACACAGGTCGTCTGACTCCAACACCAAGGTGCCATAGGACGTCGCTTGCAGGTCGTTGAGCAGGTGAACGTCAGTGCCGTTGAGTACCGCCGAAATCTCGCTGGGGTCGATGAGCCAAGGCAGATTGACGGCGCGGACGGGAAGCTGATGGACGGGGCCAGGTACGCCTAAGACCGTGCGGCTGGGGTCGATCTGCGTCTCGGCGGCGAAGGCTTTAAGCAGCGCACCAGCGCTGGTATAGGACGCGGTTTGGTAGCGCCGCTCGACGAGGGGGGTAAAGCCTTGGGCGGCTGGGTCGAAAGCGGCGAGATACGTTTTGGTGCCGCCGACATCACCGGCGATGATCACAGGAGTGCCCGCTTTCTCCAAGCCTCCCCAAGCAGTTCGTTGGCTTACTGCGGGATTGGGTCGGAAGGTACTAAAAAAGGCCACAGCATCCGCCATGGCCTCCCACACCGCCTCGTGTGAGTCTTGCAAATATACAAGCGTAGGTGCAAATCAACAAGCCGATTGTGCCGCTCAAGGCGTTGTGTGCGGTCGTCTGGCTGTTGATATTAGCGCGGCCAATTTTGCTGCGAGGAAATATGAGCCGGTATTTGGTCACGGGCGGCGCAGGTTTTATTGGTTCTCATCTTTGTCAGCGCTTGTGTGCAGAGGGGCACGCAGTGCGGGTGCTAGACGATTTGAGCACCGGGCGGCGCGAAAACTTGGCCGAGATCCTAAGCGAAGTAGAGTTCATCAAGGGTGATATCCGCGACGCGGCCTTGCTCGCCGAGGTGGTGCAGCAGGTCGATTGCATCCTGCACCACGCCGCCATCAGCTCGGTGCCCGCTTCGATTGAGCAGCCCCTCGTCGAGCAGGAAGTCAACGCCGTCGGAACGCTGCGGCTGTTAGAAGCGGCGCGGCAGGCCGGGGTCCGCCGCGTGGTTTTTGCTAGTTCGGCCTCAGTGTATGGCAATAATCCGCAAATGCCCAAGCGCGAGGACATGCCGCCCGAACCCGAGTCGCCCTATGCGATTTCCAAGGTTATGGGCGAGTACCACGCCCGAGTGTATAGCCAGATCTACGGTTTGGAGGTAGTTGGCTTGCGCTACTTCAATGTCTTTGGCCCTCGGCAGGTGCCTTCTTCCCCGTACTCGGGCGTTATCTCGATTTTTGTCGCGCGGATGCGGGCCGGCGAGTCGCCAACCGTTTGTGGCGATGGCCACCAGTCGCGCGACTTTGTCTATGTCGGCGATGTGGTAGAGGCCAATATGAGGGCCAGTACTGCGCCGGACGTCGCCGGGCGGATCTACAATATCGGCTGCGGCCGCAGCGCGTCGCTGCTGGAATTGATCGCCGCGCTCAACCAGATCTTTGGGGCTGAGTTGGTGCCGATGTTCGCTCCGCCGCGGGCGGGCGATATTCGCTTCTCGTCAGCCGATATATCGCGCGCCCGGGCCGAGTTGGGCTACGAGCCGAGGATAGGGCTAGCAGAGGGATTGGAGCGGACGATTGCGGCGGCGGAGTCTTCCCATGCCGATCGGCCATAAAAGAGATCGCTTATCGTGGCCACCATAGTCGATGGCAAAAAGCGCATCCCCTTCATGCGCGGGATGCTGGTACACTACTTAATTGAGCGCGGCTTCAACTACGAAGACGCCCGCGCCGTAGCCAATGAGGTGCGCGTGTCTTTAGGCAAAGTAGAGCTGGTGCGCAAAAAGGACATGGTGCAGCTCATACATAGAGCCATTCGCAAGAAATTTGGTCGATACGAGGTAGGCGACCTAATTTTTTGGGAGCGCCAGCCCACCACCATTACCATTACCGTCGAGCGCAAGAGCGGGTCGCGGCCTTTCTCCAAGGAGCTGTTGGCGGATTCTGTGCGGGCATCTGGGCTGCCCCCGGACCAGAGCTACGAGATTGCGCAGACGATTGAAGCTCGCTTGATAGACCAGCGGCGCCAGCGCATCTCGCACTCGGAGTTGGAAGAGCTGGTAGCTGAGTTGATCGAAAAGTCCTTTGACAAGTCTTTTGCCGAGCGCTACTACCTGTGGCGAGCTTGGGGCGATGTAGACAAACCCCTGATCATCCTCATCGGCGGTGCCAGCGGGGTTGGCAAGACCACCTTGGCGATTTCGCTGGCCAATTTGCTCGATATACCTCGGGTAGTAGCTACCGATGATTTGCGCCAAGTCATGCGTCTGACGCTTGCCCAGGACCTGATGCCGACCCTACACACCTCCTCGTACTCCGCTTGGCAGGTCGTTCCGGCAGTCGGCCATCTCGACGCGGTCATCGCGGGTTTTCGCGAGCAGGCGCGCAGTGTCTGCGTTGGAGTCAAGGCCATTATCAGCCGCTGCATTGAGGAAAATACCAGCGTCATCATCGACGGAGTACATCTGATCAGCGACATGCTGGACTTGGACCGGTACGCTGGCGACGCCTTTATCACGCCCATCTGTTTGGAGCTTCCTGGTCGCGATGCCTTTGAGGATCGCTTTGCCCAGCGCGCCAACGAGGCCCCGTCGCGCTCGTCTCATCGCTATATGGAGCACTTGGAGGACATCCTCAAAATTCAGAACTATCTCATCGAGACAAGTGCTGCCCACGGCATTCCGGTGATTACCACGACCTCGGTCGAGAGCTTGACCAGCGAGGCCGCTCTGGTGGTTAGTGAGCAGCTACAGGAGCAGGCGGAGATCCGCAAGGCCCTAGGCGGCCGCAAAAAGCGCTCGGCCCATTGACAAAGTGCGCCACTTGTTGGTTCGCCCAACGCTGGGCTGCGTTGTATATTTACGTACATAACGACGGCTAAGGGGCCGTGCCAACGCGCAACCTAATAGGACAAAGAGAAATGCTGAGTAATAAGAGTAATAAAAAGAGAGGTATTTCCACTTCTTCTAGTAATGGCGGACAAGGGCTCAATACGATCATCGGTCGTGGTAGCCGCTTTGAAGGCAAGTTGATGGTGGAAAACGGCGTCAGAATAGACGGCGTATTCAAAGGGGAACTGAATTGCTCCGGCGAGCTGACGATCAGCCAATCGGGCGAGGTAAATGCTACTTTGCTGCAATGCAAAGACGCGTACATCGACGGCGTTATGAATGGCACTCTGCGGGCCGATAAGGTGCGGCTGGATACGCAGTCGCGCTTTACCGGTGAAGTGTACACCGACTCGTTCATGGTCGCCGAGGGCGCGATCTTCCACGGCTCTTGTTCGATGGAGAACCACCAGGAGAGCCAGCCGTCGGCAACAGGGGCCGCAGACGGGGCAGCGGCAAAGCCGAGCACGTCTCGGCCTAGCCCCCAAGTTCAAAAGAAATAGCACGTTCCCACCTCGTTTTTGCGTAAAAATCCATCTGCACCGCGCTGCCGATGGATTTTTTCTTCTTATCGATGAGTTCACGCAACCCTACTGCGTCCAAGCGCCGCCGTCATCGTCGCTCGGTTCCAATAGAGGAGATCGTGGCCCCGGCAGATGCTCAGCCGCGGTCGGCAAAAGGTGCGTCGCACGTCCGCGGCTGGCGGCGTGGTGCCAGCTTGGGTGCGTCGCCGGTTTTTCGCGCGTACATCTTCCTTGGCAGCATTGCCGCTATTTTGGCCTTTCTGCTCTACAACGAGTCGATCATCGCTGAACTGCGCGAATACGAAAAGAATCGGGTCGATCTCTATGCCCATTTGATCTCGTTCACGCCGCAGGCATCAGAAGGTCAAATTCCCACCCTCTTTACTGAGGTGATCACCAAGGTCGATTTTCCGCGCATTATCACCAATCACCGCGGCGAGATCATCCAAGCCGAAGACATCGATACGTCGAGCATGTTGGACAACTGGGCCTTTTGGCGCAGCGAAGCGGCAGACGCGCCGGTCGCTTCGACTGCCCAGCTACGCGAGTTGATGGAGGAAATGGACATCCAGAACCCGCCCATTCCCTTTTATTGGTCGCCAGAGACCTTGGGGCAGCTCTACTGCGAGGGAAGCCGCGTCATCATCGCGGATACGCAAGGAGCCATCGCGGCGTGGCAGGGGACAGACCTGCCAGCGAGCCGCGACACTTCGGCCGCGGCCTTGGCCGAGGTGCAACGGGCGTGGCAGGAGGTGGAAGCCGGAGAACCGCTGCTCTTCAGCGTACCGGCCGCTAGCTTCAGCTATCTGCATTGGGACGAGGCCAACGCAATCATCACCGACGCCGAGGGCCAATTTAGGGCTTGGACCGGGGTTGGGCTGCCGCTCGGCGATTCCACCCAAGCGGCGCAGGACCGGCTCCGGGCCTTTGTCGATAGCTTGGCCAACCAACGTCCACCGCTAGCGTTCAGAATCCCGGCTAAGCACTATATTCACTACGGCGACACGAGTTTGGTCAGTCGCATTTCCTTGGCCCCTTTTGTACAGATTGGCGTGTTGGTGCTCTTTCTGCTCGTCGGTTATATCGGCTACCGCAACATTAAGCGCAGCCAACAGCGATCGCTCTGGGTGGGCATGGCCAAGGAGACAGCCCACCAGCTCGGCACTCCGCTCTCTTCGCTCTCCGGGTGGCTAGAGCTGCTGCGCGGTGAAGCCGCCGCCGCTGCGCGGTCGGAGCAAGACGAGCGGTGGCAGCGCGTCGATCAGATGATCGGGGAGATACAGCAGGACATGCGTCGCCTCGACCAAATAGCCTCGCGCTTCAGCCAGATCGGCTCGATACCCGAACTAGCAGAAAAGGATCTAGCAGCCGTGCTGGAGGAGACGATAGAGTACTTCCGACGTCGCGCCCCCCAGTTTGGGCGGCAGGAAATCAAACTGGAATGCCTAGGCGAGTTGCCGCCGGTGCCAATCAACGCCGAACTGATGAGCTGGGCGTTTGAGAACTTGTGCAAGAACGCGATAGATGCCATGGACGGTCAGGCCGGCAGCTTGTGCATCCGCATGGAGCTTTTGCCCGCAAGCCACGCCGTGCAGATCGCGTTTGCGGACGACGGGCGGGGCATTGAACCCGAGCATGTCAAGCGCATCTTCGAACCGGGGTTCAGCACCAAGAAGCGCGGCTGGGGGTTGGGTCTGGTATTTGTCAAGCGCATCGTCGAAGAGTATCACAAGGGCAAGATCAACTTGGTACATAGCGCACCGGGCGAGGGTACGACCTTTGCGGTGGTTTTGCCCTTGAGTTGAGGAACGAGTGCGGATTCAGAGCGTTATTTTTTGTAGGGAATTATACAGATAAGCTAAGTACACGACCGTAGGGCTGTCTCCGGGTGCGCGGGCGTCTCGCCCGCCTGGCGGGGCCGCGGTCCGCACTCATTGAAGGGACCCATGCATCGGAAGGGTCGCGTACTTAGCAGATAAGGGTAAAGGCGACAGATGGAAGGGGATAAGCGAAAGATACTCTGGGCCGACGACGAGATTGACCTATTGC
>RKRN01000042.1 GCA_007571365.1 Candidatus Latescibacterota bacterium | reverse complement strand
GTCGCCCGGTCACCGGAGCCCACCCTGATCTACGTATCTACCCAAACGACGCGCCACGAGTCGTCCGGAGAAGCTACGTCCGCTTGACGTCCCTACTGCGTCCCCCACGTGAAGCAGAAAGCTGATCCCTTCCCAAGCGTTCGTGATGCAGTGCGGTACCTTCCGCGATCTGTCAATTGGAGGGTAATCGAGGCGAATTCTCGGTCGTCCCTTCAGACGGCTTCCATCTCCGGCCGGTACTCGCCGAGTGTCGCGAGACCGTTGAGGCGGGCCCGCAGCGCCAGCTGCCGCCTGGCAGCGTCCGCGTTGTCTGCCTGTCCTGCCCAGGCCTTGAGCGCCGGCTCCTGTAGCGCCCGACCGTAGGAGAAGCTCAACCGCCACGGCAGAGCCCCCGCCCCGGCGTTCATGGCGTTCAGGTGCTCCGTGGATTGCACCGCAGTCTGCCCGCCCGACAGAAAGACGATACCCGGGACCGCGGCCGGCACCGTGTTGCGCAGGCAGGCCACCGTCCGGTCCGCCACCTCGGCAACAGGCGCCTGATCTGCGCAACCCTTACCGGAAAGAACCATCGACGCCTTGAGGACCGTGCCTTCCAGATGGACATCCTGTTCGGCCAGGGCGACGTACAAGGCGCGTAACGTCGTCCGGGTGACGGCGTCGCAGGTGTCGATGCTGTGGTCGCCATCCATCAGCACCTCGCCCGCCCAATGCACTTCCTCGCGCAACACCCCGCCCCAGCGCGGCATCTCCACATCTAGCATCAATCCGTCGCCATCCGGTCGCATGTTTTGCAGGGCCAAGCCCGTGGTCGCTGCGCTGAGCGTCGGCGCCGCCAGCGTCGAGGGATTGGTCTCGACGGCGAGACGGCGATAGCGCACGCCATCGAATAGATCGCTGGCGTCACCGAGATTGCCAGCGCGAGCTTGGGCGTAAGAAGCATCGTGCGCCCAGAAGTCGAGATTGTCGCGGCCGGCGAAGCGGTCGGCCGTTTGGCCTATGGGAAAGCCGGCGTCGGCATATTGCCCGTCGGCGGCCACTAGGTCGAGATGCTTGCGTTGCTCATCGTCGTTGTCAAAGACTTGCGGTCTAACGTGCCAGACCAACAGCCCAGCGGCCGGCTCGCCGCGGTGGTAGTAATTGTTCCGCCCGCGGTATTCCAGCAGCAAGTATTCCGTCCACAGAGTGTTATTATTCGGCGTCTCGGCTCGCAGCGGGATTTTGTATATCGCGCCGCCGGCATACAAGTCGCGCACCTGCAGAGCCCAACGGTCGCGTTTGATCCAGATCAGCCGCTCGTTTTTCGCGCCAATCCAACCCAATTGCTCTAGGCTGCGGGCACTGAAGGGCACCGGGCCGCTGAGGCCGTCCCAGCCATGAGCGCCCCAGCCCATTAATCCCCAGCGGCCAATGCCGGCGCTGTCTTCGGCCGGATGTTGAGCGGGGTTTTTGAGAAAGGAGGTGTCGAAAAAATCGGGCAGCCCCAGGCTGTGTCCAAACTCATGGGCCATCACCCCCACGGTCTGGGCAAAATTGCCGGTCGCCTGAATCGCGCCTTGCGACGGCAAGCCGCTGACGCGAATGGGACGGCCGTTGCTGCCAAGTGCTTGGGATACAAAAGGGTTTTCTGCCAAGCCCAAGCCCGCCAATCCGGTTGCCGAACCCAATAAAAAGCCGTTGGGAACCGACTGCATGTTGATAAAGATATAATCAACCCAGCCGTCGTCATCGCCGGAGTTGGGGACACCATCGGGGCCGTCGTTGTCAAAGTGCGCCAAGTTGATTTGGGCATCGACTTGGGCGAGAATCTCGCGCACGAAATCTCCGTAGCGACCGACTTGGCCCGGGGCGTCGGCCAAATAGGCCGATGCCGCTTGTGAAGCGGCCAAGCGACGCGGCAGAACCTCGCCGGCGATTGTGAGCTGACCGAAAGACATGGCGCGGTAGAAGTGGGCAAAGCTCCCCGTGCGCTCGGCGTCAAAGAGTTGGTCGGCCCACTCAGGCACTGGCGTAGGTTGTTCGTCGGCGAAACGCGCAAACACTGTCAGAATGTAGATTGAGCCTCTAGCGGGCAGCACGGGCCGCCGCACCGCGTCGGCGCCTTTGGCGGCGGGCAGCGGCTCGTCCAGCGCGTGTCCGCCACAGAGAAATAGTTGGGCATCGACAGCGGAGACTGTACAGATGGCGATGCAGCAAGCAGCGTGTCCTACCATGCCGTATGCTCGCCCGCGCCCGCAGCAATAGGACATCAGCACTGCAAATGGGTATAAGAGGCTGTCTAAGAACTGTGAGTGCATGTAGGCTCTCTCCCCCTCGCGCCCGGTGTCGGGGCACACGGGGACGTTTTTTGCGCGGGAATTTGCGCGACCGCTGGCGTCCTCTTCAGAGGCCCTCACGGCGCACTCATCCCTCCCTGTTGCAATTGGCCGGCATCCAACCCGCTGTTGAGGGCGTAGCGTTTGTAATGCAACACCAGCACTACATCGGCTTGGCGGAGCTCCACCCGGCGCGGCAGGTACAGGGCGTCCTCCCGGCGGTATTCCCCCAACTCGCGCAACAGGACGTCGCCGCCGGGCAGCGGGATGCTCTCGCGCAGCACCAAGCCGCGCTGCATATCCAGCCACGCCCGGCGACCGCTGCTGAGCGCGACCACCGCATGGCCGGTGCGCGGATATTCAACCGGCCCGACTATGGCCCCCGGCTCGACGAGGCCGAGCAAGGCGTAACGCAGGTCGCACTCCCCGAACTCCAGCCCGGTCAGCGTGGTTAGCAGCCGGCCCCGCAGCGGCCCTTTTAAGGGCCGCTCTAAGGCCCGGCCATATACGGTCAGGCTGTCGCCTTCGAGCAAGGCCGTAAAGATGTGGGTGAAAAAGGGACCGCGCACCTCAACGCGGAAGAGATCGGGATTGACCAGCTGCACAAGGGCCGTCCCGCGCTGGCGCACCGCACCACGCCGCAGCTCAATGGCCGCTTCCGCCGTCAGGTCCGCAAACTGGGCGAGGGACGCTGAGGCCGCGAGCAAGGCCGCCGGCCCTTGGGCCGCATCCCAGCCTTCCCGCACCACCGGCGGCGGTGTGCAAGCCAGCGCGAGGATGCACAGCGCGAACCACTTAGATGCCGTTTGGGAGTGCGTACGTCTCGCCCGCCGTAGCGTTTGCGGCCCTCGTATCGCCCCATTCGGCTGCAAAATCCGCTTTAGAGGGCGAAACCAGGGGGCCGTGGGGCGCATCTTGTTTGCGCCTGAAGGCAGCGCGAGGCGGGCGGACATGGCCGTCAGTAGGGTATCACGGCAGCAGCTTGCGCTGGACCGCTTCGTTGTCCGGCGCGAGTTCCAGCACCTTTTGCCAATGTGCGTGCGCCTCGTCCATTTTGCCGAGGGCGCTGGCAATGTCGCCCGCGTGGTCGAAGATCACGGCCTGCTCCTCGGGGTCGCCCTCGTCCATGTATTCTAAGGCTTGTTGCAGGTAGTGCTCGGCTTGGGCTAGCTCGCCGAGGCGGAAATAGGCCCAGCCGATGCTGTCGAGAAACGCGCTGTTGTCCGGTTCGAGCGCGATCGCCTTCTCCAACAGCGCAACCGCTTCTGTCAGCCGCACGCCCTTGTCCGCGTACATGTAGCCGAGGTAGTTGAGCGCGTACGCATCGTTTGGCTCAATGTCCAACAGGCGTTGGAAGGTCTCTACGGCGCGGTCGAAGTACTCGTCGCGGCCCAGTTGGCGCGAAGCCTGTTCGTAGCAGGCGCCGAGGTAAAAGAGCACACGGCTCTTGTCGTTGGCCAGGGCAACGGCCTGATTCAGCTTCTCAAGAGCCGCTTCCCACTGCTCTAGCTCCTCTAAGGCGATGCCCCAGTGCAGAAAGGTGGAGCTGTACGCCGGGTCTAGTGAGGCGGCTGTTTCGTATTGGGCCAGCGCGTCTTCCCACTGTCCCTGCCGACCCAAGCTGACGCCCCACTGCACGTGTAGTGGGGCGTGGCCCGGGGATGCTACCAGAGCTTGGCTGTAGACTTCTATCGCCTCTGCCCAAGCGTCTTGTTGCTCTAGTGCCAACCCCCAGTACAGATACAGCTCAACCGCGTCGGGCAGGTACTCGAGGCCGCGCTGGTACACGGCGATGGCCTCGTCGTAGTGCTCGGTGCTTTCGAGGGCCATCCCCCAGTATAGATAGATCTCGCTGCTGTCGGGCATGGCCTCTGCCGCTTGGCTGAGGACCGCAGTAGCCGAGTCGTAATCCTCCAAGTAGATGTAGTAGCGCGCTAGGTCGGTCCATTGCTCAACCGTTTGGGGCTGCATCTCGACGATGCGCTTAAAGACCAAGGTCGCTTGGTCGTACTGGCCGGCCTCGGACAGGGCTACTCCGAGGTGATAGAGCACCTCGGCACTCTCTTCGGCGAGGATGTCCGCTAGGTCCTCTAAGCCGTGCTCGGCGACCATCAGTCGCGCCAAATGGTAGGGGATGCTGCTGTCGGGCAGGTGGCCGGCGGCCTCGCGGTAGATGGCAATGGCTTCGCGGCGATGTCCCTGCGCCAGCTTGAGCTCGGCCAGACCCAGCCAAGCGTTTTCGACCCTAGGATCGGCTGCGAGGATGCGGCGGTAGATGCGCTCGGCCTCTTTTTGCTGGTTGATGCGCGAAAAAATGCCGGCTATATCTACCTTGACCGCCGGCGGTGTGTGCTCTTGGACGAGCAGCTCCTTGAAGAGCGGAGCGACGCGCTCGGTTTGACCCGTTTCAAAGTAGAGGTAGGCCAAGTGGCGGTAGAGCGGCCAGTTGTCTGGTTCGTAGCGCAGCAACTCTTCAATGTGAACGATGGCCCCCTCGCGGTCTCCTTCGCTTTCCAAGATGCGAATCAGCAGACGGCGCAACCGCGCTTGGCTGCCGTCCAATGCCAAGCCCTTGCGGGCAAAATGGACGGCCATCCGAGGGTCGTTGATGCGCTGGTAGTTGTAAGCGAGGCGGGTGTAGATGGTCGGCGAGGTCGGATCGAGGTCGGCCGCGTTGCGCAGGGCGACTATGGCGCCGAGGTAGTTATTTTGCGCTTCAAAGACTTTGGCCTCGACAAAGTACCGCATGGCTTGGTCGGAGGTCGTCGGCCCCGTGGGGGTAGGCTTAGCCCCCCGCAGGCCCGCGCAGCCGCCCGCTGACAGGGCGAGGGCGCAGCACAGAAACAAGATGCGTGAGATGTCGTTCATGCGTAGCCTCTTATTGCAGCAATAGCCATCCCCAAGACGCGGGACATTCGGCCAGCGATTTGGACGATTTTGGCAAAACATCACGCCATCGCCTCAACGAGGACACCGCGGAATTTTACAAAACTATGAGAGCGGTTGCAGTCCGGGTTGATGCGAGCGGCAATAGCCCGCGCCGCTTCTACTTTATGCAGCCCGTTTTTGCAGTAGCCACCGATCTGCAAGATGCGTTCAAACGCTTCCCAAGGGCCGCCCTCCATCATTCATCCCTTCTGAATGGTCTAGTGGCCCCGCCTTGGTTGACTAGGGGATCGCCCACGTTGAAGTAGCCCTCCATCCACAGGTGGCCGATC
>RKRN01000343.1 GCA_007571365.1 Candidatus Latescibacterota bacterium | reverse complement strand
AGTGTCGAGGGTGCGGCAGAAACCCCAGCACAAAGGCCGGCCGGGTTTTGTGCCGGCCGGCCTTTTTTGAGTTTCAATCTGCTCCTCAGTAAGCTAGAAATGTACGAGGGCGTAAAGGGCGGCTGTGTTGGCGTAAAGCCTTATCCGGTTTTCGCCCTCAAAGTGCCTTGTTGATTCGTATTCGTGTTTGGACTCATCAGGCAGGCTTGTTGGCCCAAGCCTGCTCCCAAACTGAAGCGTTACACCCTGTCTTATCGCCAAGCTGACCCGCTTGAAGGGACACCACAGCGCACCAACCCCAAATGTGGCGCCAACATCTAGAGACACGCCGAGGGCAGTTTTGCCTCGGTCGCTGATTGCTTCTTCGGCGACCACGGCAGTGTGCAACACGACTAGCCACATCAGAAGTGGAGCAGCGCGAGTAGTCGCGTGGAAGGAACACGAAATGAGAAAGAGCGATGCCTGTTGTCTTTAGTATCGATCCGGTTGTCGTACGCTAAGGCTATTCCCTGCCTGAACGACAGGCTTACATCCTTCAGCGGCAGCCAGAGAACGCCAATGCCGACTATTATTCCCGCAGATTGACTTCCGAAAGAGGCGAACGCATCGTAGCTGCTGTGAAAAATGCTCGCGTAGATCGTCTGAAACGAAAAGGGGACTGTTTTTCGCTTCAAAGAGCCAAACCGCTTTATCGTGAAGGCTGGACGGAAGCGAATGTTGAGATAGTCTTTCGTTAGGTTCCCGATCTGGCGCACCGTACTCACTTCGGCCAAATCCATCTCAAAGCCCCACATCGTTTTTGCCCGGACGCGCCACAGGCTTATCCCCGCCTGCTTGGGAGAGAGAACGGATAAGCCAAGGGCCGACTTACCATGGTTGGCCAAGGTAACATCGTCCTCGGCGACGACGTTGCTAGCCAGCAAGGCCAGGGACAGCAGTACCGTTAAGGGACGAGTTCCCACCAGCATGTCTCTTCTACCCGATGGAGCTACGCTTCATCGGGAACCTCCTTTAGGTGAAATCCCATGGACTTACGCTACGGGCGTCTCCGTAGCTTGCTTACATCTTAACTTAATCTAAGCCTTCTGAAATAGATACTTGCAAATCTTGCAGGTATCCTGGATATGGAGTATTGGGAACCATTCGGAGAAATCTGTGTCTTTCCACATAGCCGGATGTATTCATTAGTGGGAGAGTTGCTCAAATGGGAATGCTGGAAGACAAAATGGCCTTGCGCTTCGCCGAAACAATGTTGTATTGGCGGGGACACTTGCGAGCGAGAGAAGTTCAGGACTTCTTGGGCGTGTCTGAGCGGACGGCACGCAGCCTGATTGCAAGGTGGCGGCGTTTTGATGCGATGTTGCCGCTCTACCAGCCCGGTGCCGAGCGTCACCTTATCCCGTCGGAAGAATTCGATCCTAGCTCTGCCGTGACCGATCCCAATATCGCGTTGTCCTTGCTTATGGTGGCAGACCATTTGCCCGGCAACCCGTTTACTTGGGCCGTTCCTCACGGTGGTGGACACGATGTGATGACCTCATATCCGATCCAGTCCAAAGCCTTCCATGCAGTACTCGCCGCATATATAGATCGCCAGCCTATCCGGTTGTTATACGCCGTGCAGGAGGGGTACCAAGAATTTGTCTTCCATCCAGCCGCCCTCATTCGCTCTCGCGGACGCTACCATCTACGAGGCTACCGCTCGGAAGGGCGCAGTGCTACTGGCCGGTCGCTAGATCCTCGCTACATCGACATAGTTCCTGCCCGTACCATTGAGTCGCGGCGTACAGAACAAATACCCTTCATCGGGCTAGAGGATGACACTGACTGGAATACATTTGAAGAACGGAGGTTTTACTTGTCGTCCGAGCTCTCCGGAGCAGAACGTCTGTGTTATGAGCACGAATACAGCGTTGCCGATAGTGGTGTCCTCAAGGTCGAGCAAAGACGTGCGTTAATGCACTATGTGCTGGAAGAGTTGTCGGAGCGCCGATGTTGGCGTCGCGATGGCACATCTGTGCCGATCTGGGAAGGCTTGTAAGGCGAGGCAGGGTCTGTAAAAAAGATACAAACGGCTGGTAACTTGGACAGAACTGAGGGCCACCAAGCAAAGCACCTGTCTCGCCGAATAGCCACCGGCTACGTGCGGATGGGCGAGAATTTTTTGCGGGAAGTGTTTGGGGTGCAGGGGGTGCGGGTGGGTCGTCCTATAGTCAGCGGCGGTTGTTTTTGACCTTCAGTGAGGATGCACAGCTAGCTCTTCTCAACTAGCCGACCGGACAGGTACTTGTGGATGACACTGGACAGTAGTGTCTGATAGGGAATCCCCTCTTCCCGCGCCCGCGAGTGCGCCAGATTAAAGTCGCGCTCGGTCATGCGCAAATTCACGCGCCGGCTCTTGTTGAACGTATTGCAGGCCACTTGACGCGCCACTTGGAGTTCGCGTTCTGCTCCAGCAGCGGAGCGGAGCTCGCCTCGCTCAAATCCAGCGAGAATTTCTCGCTCTTCTGCGCTTATTTTGTTCTGCACGATAATCGCCTCCTCTGGTAATCTCGCGTCGCCTTACGGCTGGGGATGATCGTCTTCAGGAATCGCGTACCGCCACTTGCTCAAATCCGGCCGGTGCATTCGCGGTCGCTCTAACTCGTACGCGTAGATGACCCGGCCTAATTCGGCCAAAAACGGCAGCCCTACCTCGTCGTACTCGTAAGCCCCGTCGTTAAAAATGCCGTTGTCGTTTACCAATACTACGGCTGTTAGCAAAAACTCAACCCCGTGCTCAAAATCGACGATATAGGCGTTGTCCGTCACATATCCGTAAGCCAGCCCCACCTTGTTGAAGATCCGCACCGAGTCGGGCATGGGCGTTTTGCGGTCGCCGAACAGGAAAAACTTTACATAGCTGTCGTAGTATTTTGCAGGATCGTACTGGGGATGAGGGCACTCGCGCGGCAACATGGACATGGCGCGGTAGAGGAAGCGGTAGTCGGCGGGCCGCAGGTCGAAGCGCCGCTCTGGGGGAAACTCCTCCGGGAAAAACACCGCCATGAGCAGGTCTTGCAGCACTTGTATCGACATGTAGTTGGAGCCGGCGAAATCCTTGGGCGCGGCCACCAAGGCCCCGTCTCGGATGTGTCCCTCGCCCTTGAGAATCGGCGTCGGCGCACGCCAAGTATGCGGATTAACCAGCATTGGCTGCCGGTAGTGGACTTGGTCGCCTCGGTAGAACGCCAGCGGATTCGTGCGCCGGTTTGCCGCGGGCGAGCGCGCGATGGCGAGCCGATGCGTCAGGCGCACATCCCGGTATCCCTTTTCCCACAGCCCTTCGTTCATCCGCTGCTGGCCCACAAACTCGTAGAGCCGGTTGTACGCGTCGTTGTCGCTGACGGCGAAGAGCTTGCGGATGTAGTGGGCGATAGTGGGCAGCCCATCCGGTGCGGTTGGATCTTGGCGCACGGCGGTCTGCCCGCTGAAGGCACTGTCGATGCGGATGGGCGCATGCCGGTCCACGCCCGCAATGCCCAGTTGATTGAGCTTTTCCAACGCCAGCAGGGCCCCCGCTAGCTTGATGGTGCTCGCCGGATAAAAATAATCCGCGGGATTGACGCGGTACTCGTGGCGGGTGAAATGCGGTCGGTTGTCGGCGTCGCGGTCAATTTGCGTGTAGAGGATCTGTACCTCGTGCTTGGCCGCGGCCGCAAGTACGGGCACGCAGATGGGATTGGAGCGCAACAAGGATTCGAGCAAAGGTTCTTCGCCTCCGCCGATAGCAGCCGGATAGATAAAGGTCGCAAAAATCGCGACGACCGCGTTGGCTGCATTGTTAGGCCAGCGCAAGGCAGGGCGTTGCGTCTATTGCGGTGGCGGCGGGAGTGCGCTTTGGCCGATGGTTTCGACCAAGACGCCGCCGAATATCCAGATGAGCCACAAAAACCCAAGTGAGAGGGTTGCCTTGCGCACGGGCGCGGCGGCCAGCGCGCTCAACCCGACGCCCATGATCCCAATCTGCCACAGGTCAAACGGATTGAGGGCCGTAAGGATCCGGCCGCCAAACGTGGCTGCGGCTTCCGCAGACAAAAAGAGGCCCAGCCCCAGATGCGCCTCCATGTCGCCGGTTGCCAGCACCAGCACCACGCGCACCACCCACTCAACGGCCACCACCAACAGCGCATACGCTTTGACTACCAGCATTTGCCGATAGCTGACTTCGGCTTGGAAAACGGAGCGTGCCAACATCAGAAGCACGCCCCCGACCACGACTAGCGAAAAAAAAAGCCCCACCGGGACCACCATCCAGCCATGCGCTTGGAGTGCCTCTGCTTGTTGCCGCTCGGCCTCGTCCAAGCTCTCTAGCTGCTCCTGTATAGTCGGTGCCCCTATGTCGAGGGTCAGGTTATAGCAGCCCACCCCTACCGCGCAAACCAAGAGGACTGGCAGCAACCAGTCGTGGGCACTTTCTTGGCCGCGCACTGCGGCAAAAGCCGTGTGCGGCGCGTAAAACACGCGCTGTATTCGTGCAGAGAGGCTTAGGTCTTCGGCGGCAAACCCCGGTCCGGTTGCGCTCATGCCGTTATCTCCATTAGTGCGACGTGGATGGACGGGATAAACGGGATGGAGGCCGTCTGTCCCTTTTGAATTCCTTTAATATAGAGGCCGCCGGGCCAATGCCAAACGAAGGCGTGGGGGTTGGACGCCCCGGCAGTCGGCGAATTAGCTGCTTGTGCTACGGCTGAGATTAACTATATTTAGCCCATCGTTTGTCTCTGCAATAGTTGTAGGGGCGTTCATGGACCACGTTGGCAGTCGTTCGGATCCGCGTAGATTCCTACCCCCGGGCCTGATGTAGTTCTCCTACCGAAAAGCCTGAAGCAGTAGATTCCTACTCAAATTATTCGCACGTTCTGCTATAACCGCACATTGCAAAGGATTTTACCCATGGCAGATCGCGAGAAGGGAACCGTAAAGTGGTTCAACGACGCGAAGGGCTTCGGATTTATCGAGCGCGAGAACGGCGAGGATGTTTTCGTCCACCACAGCGCGATCCGAGCCGAGGGTTTTCGCACCTTGTCCGACGGGCAGCAGGTGGAATTTGAAGTCGTCCAAGGCCGGAAAGGCCCGGCCGCTGAGGGCGTCGTAGCACTGTAGGCTTTGGCCTTATATGAGTGCAAAGGGGGTGATGTACACGGCATCACTCCCTTTTATTTTTGCAGTTTTTGGAGTTTAAATGAAAATTCGCGTCGATAATCTATCCGCTGACACCACCGAGGACGACCTCCGCACCTTGTTTGAGTTGTTCGGGGCTGTCGCCGCTGCCACCATTGACCCACGCCGCCGCTGGGGCCAAATCGACATGCCCAGTAAGGCCGCGGCCCGCGAGGCCATCGACATGCTCAACGGGCAAAACCTCAAGGGTTTAGCCATGATCGTCGAGGAAATGGTCGACCGTCCTACCCGCCCACGCGGCAGGCCCCGCAGAGGCCGACGGCGCTAGCCCTTACTCGTACCATTGAGCTTGTAGGCGAAACAAGCGGCTGTACTCGCCGCCTTTGTGCATCAGGTCTGCATGCGTCCCCTCCTCGATGAGCCGCCCCCCCTTGAGCACCAAAATTCGGTCGGCGATTCTAGCCGCACCAAGTCGGTGCGAAATCAGCACCGAGGCTTTGCCCCGGGTCATCTCGCCAAAGTGCCGATAGACTTCGGCTTCGGCTTTGGGGTCCAGAGCCGCGGTCGGCTCGTCTAGCACCACAAATTCGGCCGCCCGGACCAGCGCCCGCGCCGTCGCCAACTTCTGCCACTGTCCGGTCGATACATCGGCGCCCCCCAGTTCTTTGCCCAGTAGAGTCTCGTACTGATCGGGCAATTCGGCGATAAACTCGGTCGCCCCGGCCCACTTGGCCGCCTGTTCGACCATCGCCTGTTCGCCCAACGCCCCGAAGGCGATATTGTCGCGCACGGAAAACTGGAAGCGCACAAAGTCTTGGAAGACGGCCGCAAAAAGCCGCCGCACCTGCGCCCGCGGCCATGCTGCTAGCGGCTTGTCGCCGAGCAGAATTTGTCCGCTCGTCGGCTGGTATAGCCCCATCATCAGCTTGACCAAGGTCGTCTTGCCCGCTCCGTTTTCGCCGACGAGTGCGATTCGCTCGCCGCGGCGGATTTCCAAGTCGATGTTTGTCAGCACCTCTTCGCCGCCCGGATAGTGGAAAGACACCTTGTCAAAGCGCAGCGATAGGCGTTGCCCGGCCGGCGACCTGTGCATGTCGGCCGGCGGCCCGGCCGATTCTTCTGGGGCCACCAAGCTGAAAAACTCATAGAGGTCGCCCAAGTAAAGAGACTCCTCGTGCAGCGTGCCCAGCGAGCGCATGATCCCTTCGAGCCGCCAAGTAAACTGCTGCACCGCCCGCGTCAGCATCCCGTACTGGCCAATCGTCAGTTGCGCTCCGGCCACTAACCAAGCTAGGATCGTCAGGCAGCCCACGTAGGCCCAGCCGTCCACGCTGGAGGTCAGCCCGCCGAGCCACGCTTGTTGGGTCTCTAGCCCGCGCCGCTCTGTTGCCAAGGCGACTGCTTTGGCGCGCCACGTGTCGAGCAGATGATCGCGCAGAGTGAACAGCCGCACCTCCATCGCCTCCTCGCGCTTGGTCATCAGGTCGCGAAAATAGGCTGTTTCGCGGTACTGCGGCGTGCGCTCGCGATAGACGTAGTGCGTTTTTTTGTTCATCCGCATCATCACCCACACCCCCGGCACCGAACCGATCACCACCAGCGGCCCCAGCACCCAGTGCCCGGTCAGCAGCACGGCCACAATCGCGCCCAGCCCTCCGAGTGCGCCGACGACGTCTAGCACCACATTGAGCAGGCTCAAAAGCCGACCGCTCAAGTCCTCGTTGGCTCGCTTGAGCGCGTCGTAAAACGAGGGATGCTCAAAGCTGGCCAACTCGACCTTTTGCACCTTGTCGATGACCCGGCGCTGGATCCGCACGCCCATTTTTTCTTGAACATCGACCTGCAGAATCGCCCGCGCCATATCGAGCAGCATATAGGCAAAGAGCGTAGCGAAAAAGCCGCCGACCCAAGGTAAGACCTGCCAAAAAGCCGCCCGTCCCTCGCCCAACACCGCGGCCAGCTCATCGACGATCCGCCCGGTCAGCCACAGCTCTACCGCTGGCAGCAGGGAGCTAACCAGTGCCAGTGTGGCCAACCCACCCACCCCCAACGGATGGACTTGCAGGGCCTCTTTGAGCATTTTGAACAGCAGGCTCATTGGTACCGCTGTGCTTGTAGTGCGAACATCCGGGCGTATTCACCCCCACGCGCCATCAGCTCGTGGTGGGTTCCCTCTTCCAACACCCGGCCTTCGTCGAGGACTAGGATGCGGTCGGCCACGCGGGCCGAGGCCATGCGGTGCGAGACAAAAACGGCCGACTTGCCCGCGCTCAAAGCGCGAAACTGGCGGAAGACCTCTAGTTCGGCCCGTGGATCCAAGGCCGCGGTCGGCTCGTCGAAAACCAAAAGCTGGGCGTCGCGGAAATAGGCGCGCGACAACGCCAGCTTCTGCCACTGCCCGCGCGATAGGTCTTGTCCGCCCTCGAAGTAGCGCCCCAAGGTCGCGTCGTAGCCGGCGGCCAGCCCCGCTACTATGGGTGCGCTCCCGCCGGCCCGCGCCGCTTGCTTCACCCGGGCTAGATCACCCAGTTTTTCAGCCTGCCCATAGCCGATATTCTCCCGCGCCGTGCGCTGATACTGCACAAAGTCTTGGAATACTGCGGCACAGCGCCGCCGCAGGGTTTCCGGGTCGAGCTGACGTCCGTCCACCCCATTGTAGAGCACCCGGCCTTCACTCGGGGGGTATAGCCCCAAGAGCAGCTTGACCAAGGTCGTCTTGCCCGCTCCATTGGCCCCTACCAGAGCCAGCTTCTCGCCGGGTCTGATCCGCAACGAGACCCGGTCGAGTACCGCCGGTCCGTCGCCGTAGGCAAATCCCACGCCCTCAACGGCGATGTCGAGTGGTCGCGCAGGCAGTTCTTCCCAGCCCGCGCCCTGCTCGGTCGGCGACTCCACAAACGAGCGCAAGTCGCGGATATAGAGCGCCTGCTCAAAGACATCGCCCATCTGCCGCAGCATCTGGAAGAGGGTGTTCTGAAAGCGCACGATGGTCTCGGCTAGGGCGAAAAAGCCGCCCAAGGTCAGGGCGCCATAGGCCGCTTGATAGAGCAGAATGACCAGCGCCAACAGCGCCGAACCGATGCCACTCAGCCGCCCGCCGAACAAGTAGCGTTGCTGTTGCAGCGTCAGCCGGAAGCGCTGCCGCCGGAGCGTCTGGGCTAGATTCTCCCAAGTGCGGACGAGGAAGTCGCCTAGCCCGTAGAGCCGAATTTCCTTGGCGGCGTCGCGGTCGGTTGCCAAGTCCACCAAGTACTCGGCGCGGCGCTGCTCGGGCGTCTGTTGGTGGAAGAGCGCGTAGATTTCGCGGCCGCGCCGCATTTGGGTGTAGAATACCGGGGCCGTGCCCAAGAACAGCACCAGCGGGATCGACCAGTGCCCGGTCGCAAAGAGCGCGATCAAAGTGCAGAGCACAAGCGCGCTTTCGAGCGTGGACATCGCGTCGCGGAAGATGCCGTAGGCGCGGAAGTACGCCGCCTGGAGTGCCCGCTGCATGCGGTCGAAAAACTCCCGATACTCAAACTCGTTCAGCCCCACCCGCGCTGCTTGGTCGAGTACTCGCTCCTGCAACTGCCAGCTCGTCTTCTCCCGCACGATTGCGGTCGCATGGCCCCGCACGGCCGCGAGCATGGCTTCCAACAGCCGCAGCCCGGCCAACCAAGCCAGCAGCGGCACGACGACCGCAAACCCGGTTGCCCCTTGGCCGTACACCGCGTGGACGCCATCGACGAGCTCTTTGATGACTAGAATTCGCGCCGCGGGCAAAAAGGCCGGCAGGAACGGCCCGCAGACGCCGAAGATGGCCATAGGCCAAGGTGCACCGCGCCACAGGACGCCAGCAAACCACGCCAGGGCTTGGCGCACTTGGCGGGGATGGATGTTGGGGGCGTTTTGATTCACGTTCAAGGCACCGTCGTTTCAATTAACGTCCGAGCGCGTGCAATCGCCACCTCGAGGCTCCCAAGTGCAATTTTGACACTGTACGCAGAATCCTTTTTATCTTTTTTGTACTCATCACGGACAGGCGTAGGGGCGTCCCTTGTGGGCATTCCACCTGCCCGGTGCATTCAGCCGCAACCTCATAAAAGGGCAACCACAAGGGTTGCCCCTACAACGCGGAACTAAGGCAAACAACGCTAGGCTTTACTTATGCACAACGTAGCACTCGATTTACTCATCTTGCTCGCCGGAATTTGGCTGGTGGCCGTTACTTTGCGGCCGTTGGGCCTGCCGACGGTGATGGGCGAATTGATCGTCGGCGTCTTGGTGGGACCGGCGGTTTTCGGCTGGATCGAGCCGGACGAGGCCATTCAGTTGTTGGCCGAGATCGGCATCTTCTTTCTGATGTTCCACGCCGGGGTGGAGACCCAGCCCAACGAGTTTTTCACCGCGCTCAGGCGCTCGCTGGGGGTGGCGATTGCCGGGGCCGCCGTGCCCTTTGCCGTCAGCTTTGCGGTCGCCCAATTCTTCGGGCTGGAGCTGGCGGCCTCCGTCTTCGTAGGGCTGATCATCGGCACGGCTACCGCGGTCGTAATCACCCTCAAAAGCCTCAAGGACTTGGGGCTGACCGATACCCGCATTGCGCGGATTATTGTCGCTAGCTGCATCATCAATGACCTTTTGACCTTGATCTTTTTCAGCCTAGTAACCGGCGCACTCTCCGGCGGCACCTTTGCCCCCTTGGACTTGGCAATCAACTTGGGCAAAGTGGTGGGCTTTTTTGTGGTCGCGCTGCTTTTGGGCACTTTTGTCTATCCCCGCCTCACCCTGCCCTTCCGCGCCGAAGGCGGCAAGGGCTTCACCTTTGTGCTGCTGGCTGCCATTGCCGCCGGTCTTTTTGCCGAGGCCATTGGGCTGCACATGATCTTGGGGGCCTACTTGGCGGGTCTGTTCTTTGAAGAGCGGGTCGCCCACCCCAACTTGGTTAAAGTGGTAAACGACCGCGCGTACGGCATTGCCTATTCGTTCCTTGGGCCGATCTTCTTCATCTCGCTGGGCTTTTCCGTTTCGTTTGATATTAGTGCGTCGGGCGTGGCGTTTATCGCGCTCTTGGCGGTGACGGTCATCTCTGGGCAGGTGCTCAGTGCCGGGGGCATGGCGCGGCGCATTGGCATGTCTTGGCGCGAGGCCCTGACGGTGGGCGTGGGCATGTGCGGTCGTGCCGAGATGGCGTTTATCTTGGCCGCACTGGCTTTGGCTCAAGGGGCCATCGGTCAGGAGACCTTTAGCATTTTGATCTTCACCGCCTTCCTATTAAATCTTTTCACGCCGCTGGCTCTCAAGGGCTGCGCCGTCCTCTTGGAAGGCCGGGTGGCGCACGGGGGAGACACCCACATCGGGGTGTTTCAGAGCGACAAGTTCAATACGCCCCTCTTCGACGAAAGCCCAGCCGACCGCGCCCTGCCCGCGGTTGAGGACGCCGTGGTCATCTATGGACATGGGCCAGAGGTCGAGATGCTAATAGAAGAGCTTTCTAGCCGGCATTTGCCCCTGGTGGTGATCGAAGAAGACGAGGCGACCGCGCGGCAGCTCCAGACAAACTCTGAGGTGCAGGTCGTGCAGGCGCCTCTAGCAGCCGAGACGCTGGACCTGCGGCCGTTGACCAAGGCCAAGGCACTGGTGGCCAACGGCCCAGACGACGACAACGCCCTGTTTGCGCTCAATGCCCGCGAGGCCGGTTTTGCCGGTCCCATCGTGGCGATGATCGAACACCCCCAGCGCCGCGGCCCCATGCTGCTGGCGGGCGCGACCACCGCCTTTACCCCCAACCACGTTCTCGCGGCGGCGATCGCGGTCCGCGCTAGCGCGAAGATCGGACCGCGGGTGGCCGGGGTCGAGCCGCTCGACTCGCTGCTGGAAGTGGCTGAACTGCGCGTTCACGACCAAAGTGTACTCGCCAACCGCACCTTGGCCGAGACCGAGCTATACACTCGGACTGGTGCCCATATCGTCGGGCAGTGGGCAAACGACGCGCTCGGCTCGCCCCCGGCCGCCGCCGAAAAGATCCAACCCGGAGCCATTCTGGTGGCGGTTGGTACGCCCGAGAGCATTCACCGCTTAAACGACTTGGCCCGGCCGATTACCCAGCAAGGGCCGATTGTGGTGATTGGCTTTGCCGATGTCGGGCAGAAATTAGTCGAGATTCTCCGGGCTGCGGGCGAGGATGTGCGGGTCGTCCATGCGGCTGAAAACGCGGGAGTTGATGTGGTCGGCGATGTGCTCGATGTGCGCGTCTTGGACCGCGCTGCCATTGCCGCGGCGCGGGTCGTCATCCTCGCTCTCGACAGCGACCGAGCCGCCCTGTTCGCGGCGACCGTGATCCGCGATCACATCCCGGAGATTCCTCTGTTGGCCTGCGTGTCGCACGTTGAAAATGCAGACCGGGTGCAGCGCGCTGGTGCTGATTTTGCGCTCTCGGTCAGTCAGGTCGCCGGCCAATTGCTGGTTCACCACGTCCTCGGTGAGATGGTTTCGCACAAGCCCCGAATCAAGATGGTCAAGCTCAAGCCCGGCCCCCTCGCCGGGCGGCATCCGCTGGCAGCGCGCATCCGCGAGCGCACGGGCTGCTCGGTGGTGGCGGTTGAGCGGGCTGGCGAGGTAATCATGGAAATCCCGGCCTCGTTTACCCTCGCGCCCGCCGACGCACTCTACATCTGCGGCACGCCCACGGCCTTTGACCGCTACTACGAAGAGTTTCCGACTTAAATTTGACGTTACGCGGTTTTTGTCGTGCCTGTCCAGCAAGGCCCGTTTGCGGCCTTGGCGCGGGTGGCCTAAGCGGGCGGATAGGCGCGGAACAAGTCCCGCTGCGCTTCGGTGAGGCGGGCGAAGGTCGCTGGGGTGATGTGCTGTTTTTCGTCCATGGTGGCGATGTTTTGCGACATCATCCAATGCGGCCCATAGCCCACGTGCAGGGTCTTGCGCGTCTGCGCCGAGCGGTTGGTGAAGCCGCCGTGGCGCAAATTTTCGGTGAAGAGGATCGCGTCTCCGGCTTTGACCGCTAAGCCGATCATGTCCGGGTCTTGGTCTGGGTCGTTGCTGTGGGGCGAGGGCAGGTTGGTTTTGTGCGTTCCGGGCACCACGCAAAAGGCGCCCTGCGCGTTGGTGCAATCGTGAATGAAATAGACCATCCGCACCATCATGCAGTCAATGCCGCGGTCGGTGTAACTGTAGCGGTACTTTTGGCTGGCTGAGACCGTGCCGCCGTGGCAGCCGGTGGCGTTGCCTTGGTAGCGGATGCGGATCTCGGAGTTGTTGATCGTCGGCCGCTGTTTGACGATGCCGTGGATGTAATTCATCGTCGGCTGGTGGTCGAGTAAAATATCGAAGGCCGGGTTGGCGTTCCAGAAGTCTTCGATGATCAGGGTCTTGCCCTCGGCCCGCTCGCCGTTGGTGTGATAGCCGCGCTCGGGATTGGCGTGGTAGTTGGCTCCCCAGCCGCTTTGCTTGCGCGGCGGTTGGGCCACGTGCGCCAGCGCGTGTTCCTCTAGCTCATCAACGGCCGCGGCCAGCGCGGCCACTTGGCTCTCGTTCAGCAGGTTCTCAATGACGATGTAGCCTTGGCGGTCGAATTCAAAAGTTTCGATTTCGTTCACGGGTTATTCCTCCTCGTTACTGATGTTCCGCAGTTTTTGTCATGCCTGCAAGGCTGAATTCCCGCCCCGGGTCGGGGCACGGGGGAATGACGCCCGAGGGGCCGGAAGCGTCAGACCCATATCAAGAGTGCGTAACGCCAGCTCGTTATGCAAACCAGCGCACCAAGTTGCCCCCCTTTACCAGTGCGCGCTCGGCGTCTCCATAGTCTGATAGATGGGCATCGACAATCGCTGGCGCGCCGCTGCCCCAGACCATGCGCTCCGGCCCGAAGGCTTCGATCACGCGCTGCGTAAAGGGCTTGGCGCTTTCGTATAACGGCGCGTCTTGGGCGAAGTGGCCGAGGCCGGAGAGCTTCATATAGACCTCGGCGTCTGCCCGGCCCAGCTCCAATATGTCGGCGTATTCGACGGCGCTGCCCAGATGCGGCTCGGCCAAGTGGTCGATCAGTGCCACCGTCTGGGGCATGTCGCGCAGAACTTGGGCGACTTGGGCCCCGTAATTCGGCCCGATGTGCAATTCGACGATCAAACCCAGTTCCACCGCCTTTTCCCACAAGGCGCGGACGCCTTTGTCGTTGAAGCTGTCGAGATACAGGTCTTTGCCGCGGTGGGCGTGAAAGCGCGTGGCAATGATCTTGGGCTGGCAAGCGACCAGATCGGCCAGCTTTTGGGGCGCGTCCGGGTCCTTGGGATAAAACAGCGAGGTGCCCCGCAGCCGCTCCGGCTCGCGCTCGAGGCATTCGAGGATCAGCCGGTGGTCGTCCCCATACGGCTCGGGATGGACGACGACGGCCCGGTCGATCCCGGCATCGGCCATGCGCTGCAAATAGGCCGCCAGTGGGTCTGGGGGATACGCGGAAACATCTGGCCGGTAGGCGGCCTTGGGATGGAAGGGGTAGTGCTGGGTATCCGGGCTGAAAATGTGGGCGTTCCACTCGACGATCATCGGACGGTCTCCTCGTGCCGGGCAACAGTAGCGCGACGCTCCGCGCCTGTCAAACGGCCCTGCCCCCGCACCTTGACAATACAGTTGGGGAATTCTATTTTTTGAAGCCACTGAACTGAAAACAAGCGTTGGCCCGTTCGTCTAGAGGCCTAGGACGCCGGCCTCTCACGCCGGTAACACGGGTTCGAATCCCGTACGGGCTACCAATCACTAAACCCCAAGTTGGCTACCACAACTTGGGGTTTTCTCTTGTATTTTTATCGCAAAATGATACTCAAGCAGAGTTTCACAGCGACCTGCCCGCCCGATTAAGACCGCCAAACCTCTTACACAAATGATTCTTTTTAGAGGCACTAGGGAAGGCCGTCCTTGATTGTCGTTGATACGAAGGCCCAAAAGCTACGCACACCAATAGGCGTACAGGCGGGCATTGTGTAGCGCGAAACGCAGGCGCACCGGCTGTTCTCGCAACGCGTGCAGATCTCGGCCGTCGCGCCAGCGCACGGGCACGGCGACTCCGTCCTCGGCGATGGCGACGCAATCTTGGGCAGTGTGGCCGGGAATGGAGTGCCCTTCCGCGTCGAGCAATTCGACGGTTAGCTGCCCGTAATCCGCCTTGGCGTTGATCCGCAATTCGTCCCCGGCCAACGCGAAGGGTCGGGTCGTTACCTGCCCGCCGTCAAAGCTGGCGTTGAGCGACGCGAAACCGTCGAGGCGCAGCATGGCCAAGCCAATGCCCATCGTCCCCACGTCCTGATCGGCCGCAATTTTGGGATCGAATTCGCGCGGGATTTTGGCGTGCCGCCGCGCCGTGCCGCGGTAGTAGATATAGAGCTTGTCGCCCACGGCAATTGGCGGCGCACCGCTGAGCATTAGCTGGAACCGATCCCACTCGCCCACCGCGCCCAAACCCACCAATGGCTCCCCCGGCACTCGCTGCCAGCGCTCCCCATCGCGGCTGCACAAAAGCCGCAGGACTTGGGTCTGTTGTCGCGGGCGTTTGTCGAAGTAGGTCAGGATGCCCAAGTAGTGAGCGCCGTAGTTGAAGCCGGTGTTGTTGTACAGGGCCTCTTCTTCGTTGAGCGGCGCCAAGAAGGGTCGCGGCGGCGACCAGCGGACGAAGTCTTCGCTCGTGCTCATCAGCCGCTCGGGCGTACCGCGCAAAAAGGCCACGTAGCACCGGCGCTCAATATCCACCATCAGCGACTGGGCATCGCCGACCGGCCCCAAGTCGCCGGTGCCGGGACGCGGATGGTAGCGGAAAATCGGCTCCGACGAATGCAACCAGTGGATTCCGTCCGGCGACGTGGCGCTGTAAATGCCCGAGCGCGGCCCGTCCCAGTCGTAGCTCGACCAGCCAATGGCCTTGTAGCGGCGAGCGGGATCTGGGTCGAGGGGGTCCTTGAGCATGGTCTCCCAATGATCCTGCCCTTCGTGGTGGGTCGCGGGGATGACGATGTTGTTGTCCTTGGAGCCGAGGGCTTCGTGAATCCCGAGGGCGGGGCGCGACCAGTGGATTCCGTCCGGCGACAGCGCGAGGCATTGCACGTGTTCGCACCCCACCGCATAGTGGCCGGCCATGTACCACGCCTTGAAAACTTGTTCCTCGGCGTCGAAAATCACCGCCGCAGTCATGCCGCCGTGTTGTTCCCACGGTGCTTCCTGTTTGAGCACCGGGTGCGTGCCGTATTTCTCGGCTTGGTGGAAGACCCGCGCCACGTTTTCTTGGTGCTCAATGTCGGCCATGTCGACGAAGAGGCGTTTGCGATGGTCGAGTGAGTTCATTGGCGCTAGGTCCGCATGCCCGACTGCGACTCAAAGCCCAACAACCGCTTTAAGGTCGGCGTCGCCCGGGCGACGACCTCGGGACGCGCCAACTTGAACTGATCCTGCTGCGGTTTCACAAACGAGCGGCAAAAGAATCCCAGCAGAATCATGCGCTCCTGCTCGGTGTGGTTGGCCCCGCTGCCGTGCCACGTCGCGCCGTGGAAGACGACGATATCGCCTTGGCGGACGTCGAGCTGGATGGCGTCGTCGTACTCTTTTTCCGGGTCGGGGGGATACCCGCGCTTGTAGCTGCCCGGCACGATATGCGTGGCCCCGTTTTCCGGCGCGAAGTCGTCGAGCACGTAGATGGTGTTGGCGCAGAGGGCGATGGGTGGCGGCGGCTGGGGAAAGCGGCCGAGTGGAAAGTCGATGTGCAGGCGGCCGGCTGGCGCACCCGGGCCGATGAAATTGACGGTGAAGCTGCTCAAGATGCAGTTGTCGCCCAACAAGTACTCCTGCAGCGCGAGCACCTGCGGGAGCTGGATCATCTCTTCGTAAATGCGGCCCTTGTTGACTAGGTTCCACACGCGCTGCGCGTGGCCGTCAAGGTAGATATGCTCTCCGTTGGCGTCCCGCTCTTGGGCGATCAGTTCGGCCGAGCGGTCTCGCAGGGCCTTGGCCTGATCTGAGGTCAACGCCTCTTTGAGCACGGCGTACCCGTATTCGTCGATATGGGCCTTGGCGTCGTCAATGGTCATGGCGGTCGCTGCTAACCTCGCCCGACAAACGGCATTTTCGTCGCCATGATGGTCATAAACAGCACGTTGGTGTCCAGCGGTAGCTCGGCCATCTGCACGACGGCGCGGGCCACGTGTTCGACGTCAAAGCGCGGCTCGACCAGCTTGGAGCCATCGGCCTGCGGCACGCCATCGCTCATCCGCTGCGTCATATCGGTCGCCGTGTTGCCAATGTCGAGCTGGCCGCAGGCAATGTCGTATTTGCGCCCGTCGAGTGCGGCTGACTTGGTGAGTCCGGTAATGGCGTGTTTGGTCGCCGTATAGGGAGCGGAATTGGGCCGCGGTGCTGTGGCGGAGACCGAGCCGTTGTTGATGATCCGGCCCCCGCGCGGGTCTTGATCCTTCATAATGCGGAAAGCGGCTTGCGTGCAGAGGAAGGCGCCGGTCAGGTTGACGGCGACGACCTGCTGCCACTGCTCGTATTCGAGGTCTTCCAACAGCACGGCGGGTGCGCCGGCCCCGGCGTTGTTGAATAGCACATCAAGCCGGCCAAAGTGCTCTTTGACTTGGGCAAAGAGCGCGTCGACAGCTTGGGGATCGCCGACGTCGGTGGGCACCTGCAACATGCGGGCATCCGTTCCGGCCAGCGCGGCCGTTGCCGCTAAGGCATCGCGACGCCGGCCGGCTAGGGCAACCGCATAGCCGGCCGCGGCCAAGGCCAAGGCACTGTGGCGGCCAATGCCGCTGCCGGCACCCGTGACGAGGGCGACTTTTGCGCGTGGTTCCATGTATCATCTCCTTGAACTAAGTGGGGGTCTAAGGGCGGCTTTTACCGCTCGGCGCCGCTTGTGCAATACGTTTTCCGTATATCCGTTTGGTTCGGTGCGGCCGTTGAATACCAAGTCCAGCGCCGCTTGGAATTCGACGCTGGCGTCGAGGTCGGCCGCCATGGGGTAGTACGCGGGGTCGCCGCTGTTTTGCGCGTCGACCACGGCCGCCATGCGCGCAAACGTCGACCGCACCTGCCCTTCGTTAGTGATGCCGTGGTGCAGCCAGTTGGCGATGTGCTGGCTGGAAATTCGCAAGGTGGCGCGGTCTTCCATCAGGCCGATGTGGTTGATATCCGGCACTTTAGAGCAGCCAATGCCCTGGCCGACCCAGCGCACCACGTAGCCCAAGATCCCCTGGGCGTTGTTGTCTAATTCCCGCTGAATCTCCGCGGGACTGAGCGGGCGATTGAGCACGGGCGGGCTGAGAATCGCGCCGAGCGCGGTCGGCTCCCGGCCGACCAACTGGTCGAGCCGCTCGAAGACATTGACTTGGTGGTAGTGCAGCGCGTGCAGCGTGGCCGCCGTGGGCGAGGGCACCCAAGCGGTCGTCGCCCCGGCTTGGGGGTGGCCTATCTTGGTCGCGACCATCTCGCGCATTCGCTCGGGCATGGTCCACATGCCCTTGCCTATCTGTGCGCGGCCCACTAAGCCGGTGGCGATGCCGATATCTACATTCCAGTCTTCATACGCACTGAGCCAAGGTTGCTCTTTGATTTCCATCTTGGGCAACATGGGGCTTAGTTCCATGCTGGTGTGGATCTCGTCCCCAGTGCGGTCGAGAAAGCCGGTGTTGATGAAGACGACGCGCTCGGCCGCGCAGCCGAGGCACGCGCCGAGATTGACTGTGGTGCGGCGCTCTTCGTCCATGATGCCGATTTTTAGGGTATTGTGCGCCAGCCCCAAGGCCTCCTCCACCCGCGTGAACAACTCGACGGTCGCCGCAACCTCATCCGGCCCGTGCAGCTTGGGCTTCACCACATAGACGCTGCCGGTCTTGCTGTTGCGGTAGCGACCGCGGCCCTTGAGGTCGTGGATGGCCGCCAAGCTGATGACCATGGCGTCGAGAAAGCCCTCGGGGATTTCCGCACCGTCGGCGGTGGTAGCCGCGTCTGTGTACAGATGGAGGCCGACGTGGCGCACCAGCAACAAACTGCGCCCGGGCAGGGTCAAGGGGTGGCCATTGGCTGCGGTAAAGGCGCGGTCGGCGCGCAGGCGGCGCATCTGGGTTTGCCCGTCCTTGACAAAGGTCGCCTCCAGCGTGCCCTGCATCAGGCCGTTCCAGTTGCCATAGACGCGGACCTTGTCCTCGGCATCGACCGCAGCCACGGAATCTTCGCAGTCTTGGATGGTGGTAAGGGCCGCTTCTAAGAGCACGTCTTTGACGCCCGCGCGGTGGGTGCGCCCAATGGGGTGGGTGCGGTCGATTTGGATTTCGATGTGCAATCCATTGTGGCGGAGCAAAATGCTGCTCAGCTGCTCCGCCTCGCACCTATAGCCGACGAACTGCCCGGCCTCTTTGAGGCCGACCTCGTCGCCGCTGGCGAGGCGGGCGCGCAAGGTTTGCCCGCCTGGGTCCTCGCGCAGAAAAAACTCCACCACGGCTCGGTACGCCCCCTGTTGGAGGCCGGCGACCGCATCGAGCAACGCCTCGCTGCGTGCGATGACTTGGGCCCCGCGTTCGGCGTCGTACTCGCCTGTCGGTACGCGTCCTTCCAGGACATCCGTGCCGTATAGAGCGTCGTACAAGCTGCCCCAGCGCGCATTGGCCGCGTTGAGCGCGTAGCGTGCATTATCGACTGGGACGACTAGCTGGGGGCCGGCTAGGGCGGCGATTTCCGGGTCGGTGTTTTCCGTGCGGATCGGCTGGGCGGTGCCTGTGGGCAGCAAGTAGCCAATCTCTTTGAGAAAGGCCCGGTAGCCTTCGGAGTCCAGCGGCTGACCGCGCCGC
>RKRN01000222.1 GCA_007571365.1 Candidatus Latescibacterota bacterium | reverse complement strand
CCCTCGCCGGTCGGATCGCTATTCGCAATGCCCAGCATCGCCTAGTCGCCGGGCTCAATAAGTCCCCGGGGCGGGCGGTTGAGTTGGGATTGGCCCCGGGGACTTATACGCTGTTTTTGGCGACGTGGGACGCGGAATGGCACTTGGCCGAACTGGTCTTGACCGCAGGAGAGTTTACTAGGGTGAGTGCTGAAAACTTCCGCGACCTGACCCCAGAAGACGCGCAACTGCGCGGTGGCTCGGGTCGGAGGATCTCCTTGGGACGGCAAATCGAGGTCGCCACGGGCGAGGGCTACACCTTGTCGCTGGGGCTGTTGACCAACACGCAAGACGCGGCGTTTCGCGGCGTCCAGTTTGCTTGGCTGGTCAATCAGGCACGCGAGCGGACGGGCCATCAGCTCGGCGGGTTGGGCAACTTGGCGCTCAAAGAGGTTGATGGCTGGCAGGCATCGGTCGTGGGCGTCAACTGGGCGATGGGGCCGTTGCAGGGCGGTCAGGTGGGCTTGCTCAACATCGCTTCGCAAGTGCGCGGTTGGCAAGTGGCGCAGACGACCAACATCGTCGGCAAAATTCGCGGTTGGCAGTTGGCTGGGGTCACCAATTTCGTCGGCGAGGTCAAGGGCGGTCAGGTTGGGTTGTTGAACGTGGCGAACCAAGTCAAGGGCTGGCAGGTGGGCGTGGTCAACCTTTCTGGCCACATTGAGGGCGGCCTGCCGATCGGCTTGCTCAACTACTCGCGCAGCGGGCTTTTCAACCTCAGCACTTGGCGCGACGAAGTTGGCTTTACCCTATTCACGCTCGCCTCGGGTAGCCGCTCGTTTTACACGGCTTTTACCACGGGCTTTGCCGGTCAAGACGGTCAGCGGCGCTGGGCACTCGGCGTAGGGGGTGGGGTGCAGAAGCGCGGGCCGCGGTTTTTCTTTGGTCTCGATGTCCACAGCTACCGAATCAGCCGCGCTCTCGACGACGATTACAAGGCGGGCATTGGGTTTTGGCCGCCCTCAGTGAATTTTGGCCTAGACCGCTTGGCGCGAGACAACTATCTGGCACGGCTCAAACTTGAGACCGGGGTCTTGCTGCACCGCCGTCTGGCATTGTTTGGCGGCGTCTCCCTGAACCAGTTGTGGACCGACGGACATCGGCGGCTGATAGAGTCGGGCAGCCGCTTTGAAAAGGAGTGGGAGGATGGGCTTTTTACGTGGCCGGGTTTTTTCTGGGGGGTGCGTTACGGGCGGTAAGGTTTTACTCGCATCGCCTCTTGCAAGTTGCAAAAGATTCATTCTCTCTCCGAACACAACTTCTTTTAGTGCTATCCCAAAAATGGTTGAAGCATAAGGTTATTTCGGCACTGTAGTCTTCTGCACAAGTGCTAATGCAATCCGCTTTCTCTAGGGCTTGGGCGGCTTGGGCTTGGGCTTGGGCGGCTTGCTCTTGAACTTGGACTATCTCGGCTTGTGTGGCTTCGGCTTGAGCTTGAGTTTGCGCGGCTTGGGCTTGTGCGGCTTTAAGTTGCTCTTGGGCCGCTTGGGCTTGAGCTTGGGCCGCTTGGGCTTGGGCTTGTGCGGCTTCGGCTCGAGCTTGCGCGGCTTCGGCTCGAGCTTGGGCTTGGGCGGCTTGCTCTTGAACTTGGACTATCTCGGCTTGGGCTTGCTCTTGTGCGGCTTTAAGTTGCTCTTGGGCCGCTTGAGCTTGCTCTTGAACTTGGACTATCTCGGCTTGTGTGGCTTGGGCTTGCTCTTGGGCTTGGACTGCTTGCTCTTGTGCGGCTTTAAGCTGCTCTTCGGCGTCGTCGAGTTGCTCTTGAGCTTGTGCGGTTTGCTCTTGTGCGGCTTTAAGTTGCTCTTGGGCCGCTTGAGCTTGCTCTTGAACTTGGACTATTTGGGCTTGGGTGGCTTGGGCTTGCTCTTGAGCTTGTGCGGTTTGCTCTTGTGCGACTTTAAGTTGCTCTTGGGCGATTTTGAGCTGCTCTTGGGTGGCTTTAAGCTGCTCTTGGGCCGCTTGGGCTTGCTCCTCGGCATCGTCGAGTCGAGCTTGAGAGACTAGATTCTCGTTACTGCAAGACATTGGCCCCAATCCTACTACAATCAATGCGACCAAAGGCAATAGCAATACTCTTTTCATGATTTCCCTTCGATTAGATGTAAAACAGTGAACATAAGATGCCATTGACTTGACCCAAGGGTGCCGGGCCATGTCAACATCACACAGGTATAGTGGAAGTTCTGCCTATTCGCCGGGCTGCGGGGAGCTACCCCATGCCCAATAAAGGCTATTTTATTGAGCAGATAACCCGACGAGGCGGGTACCTGTCTGATGTTGACAATTGCAAGTCTAAGAGGGAAATATCCTAAGTCAATGCCGCCGTGCAGGGTCTCACGTACCGCGATCTGTGCCGACATGCTTGTGACTCATCCAAACAGCTTCGCTTTCCACACCTGCGAATACGATAGATTGGCCTTGCGAAAGCTGGCGTTGATTAGAGTTACCCCGGTGAGCTTCGCTTTGTAAAGGTTGGCTCGGTCGAGTCTGGCCGCTGTCAGTCTTTATAGAGGATGACTACCTCGACATCGGTCAGCACCAAGTCGCAGGCAAGTTGGGGATGGCGTTGCAAGAGAATGACTGCTAGGCGATGGCGGCCACAGGCGGCTTGGTCGGGAGTGAGGGCGAAGCTGTGCCAAGCAGCCTCGCTGGTGTCGGAGATAGGTTGGGGGTTACCGGCGTGGCAATAGCTGATAGCCGGATCGGTCAAAACCGCGCCGTCCCAGCAGCAGCGGACCTCGTCGCCAACGACCCAATTTTGCAGACGCAGACGCAAGGAGATGGTCGCTGGTGGATCTGCATTCAGATCGTCGGCGAGGTCGAGGTCGAAGTGAGGGCCGGATTCCCGCATGGTTGGGTAGAGGGGGACGGGTAGGGTGCCGCGCAGCCGGTCGTGCTGGTACGCACCGCGCCACGCGCCGGTATGCTGCCGGAAGCGATGGGTCGCGCTGTAGAGCTTGTCTTGGCGGCGCAAGGTCTGGGTCGCGCCCACTTGGGTTAGCAACTCGCGCTTTGAATCGCGGTTGGCGTGCCAGTTGAAGGCGTATATACCGGTCGCGCCTTGGTTGTGATACTGCATGGCGGTGGCCTTGGTGCGCATGGTGTGGCGGACCGATTCGTTTTCGGGGCCAGCGGCCGGGCCGGGGACGCCGCTGTCGAACCCGGGGTAGAGGGCGATGTTGTGGTCGGCGCAGAGGGCGCGGAAGGCACTGACTTCAATGGCTGGATCGGTGCCAGCGGCACCAGCCGGGATCAGGATATCGACGAGGTTTTCTCTCGTCCAAGTTTCCACGTCGTAGCCAATGCGGTGGCAGCCTTCAAGGGAGCCGGCTACGCGGGCCGCTAAATAAAAAGGCTGGCCGCGCTGTTGGGCTAGCTCGTTGGTTAGCTGCCGCGCCGCCCGCATGAAGTCGGTGAGCACGTAGCGCAGGCGATAGGCATAGTCGGCGGGGAAGTGGAAGGGGTGGCGTTGCCAGTCGAGTTCGACGCCGTCCCAGGGGTAGTTTTGGCAGACTTCGCGCAAGTGCTGGAAGCGATGCTCGCGCACTTGGGAGATGGCCATATTCCACGACAGGGCAAACCACTCCTCGGTATCTGCGCCGAGCAGCCATTCGGGATGGTCGCGGCGCAGTTGGGTCAGTTCGGTGTGGTGCAGGGTCTGGAGGTCGCTTAGCTGGGCACCGTTGAAGTGATTGTCGTTCATGCGCAGCGAAGCGTACACGTGCAGGCCGAGTTGGTGGCCGCGGTCGATGACGGCCTGTTGGGGATCTTCGCCCCGATCCAACATGCGGCGGATATTTTCGGAGTGCGTGTAGCTGGCGGCGTTTTCATAGCGGCGCTGATGGAGGTCGCCGAGCCGCTCGAGCGCGTCGCTTGGCCAGCGGGTGGCGTGTTCGCCCACGCACCAAAACAGGGCGCCGACTTGGGTGTCTTCGAGGGGGGCGTACACCTTGTCTAAGAAGGCGTCCATGGACTGGGGAACGGGCGAGTAGCCGTGCGGCGCACCATCCCAGTTGTAGATGATGCCGTAGTCGGGGGGGCGGGACATGCTTGCTCCTTTGCGAATTGGGGCCAAAATACGGAGATTGTCAGCGGCAGGCAACGGAGGTTAGGATGGCGAGAAAATGGATGATCTGCATGGTGCTGGTCGGTTGCGGACTAAGCGATCCTCAAGGGCCAGCCGATCTGCCCAAAGATCCGTGGAAACGCCCCGAGGAACAGCGGCTGGAAGCGATTGAAGAAAAATGCAGTGGCCTGCCTTGGGAGCGCGGGTTGCTTTGCCGGCGCGGCGCGGGCGATGCCGATACAACGAAGTCCCAAGGAGGATAAAGGAGTCTTAGGATGGCAGACAACGTACTCCAAGCCGTCGATGAGCAACGCCTACTTGATACAGCCCAGAAGCTGATTGCAGTGCCCAGCCCAACGCTGGATGCCGGCGCAGTAGCGGATGCGTTGGCGTCCATACTGGCGGCGGACGGGTTTGTCGTAGAGCGGCCGCAAGCCAATTGGCCGCAAGCACCGGCCGTGGTCGCTCGCCTCGACAGCGGCCAGCCCGGGCGGGTGTTGCAATTCGATGGGCACTTGGACACCGTGCATCTGCCCTTTGTGCCGCCCAAGGTGGCCGACGGGCGGCTCTATGGGTCGGGGGCGTCCGACATGAAAGGAGGGATTGCCGCTTTCGTCGAGGCCCTCCGGGCCTTGCGAGATGCGGGCGCACTGACCAAGGGGGCGGTCTTGCTCACGGCTCACGACCACCACGAGGCCCCTTGGGGCGACCGCCGCCAGCTTTTGGCCTTGATTCGCGCCGGTTTTGTCGGCGACGGGGTGCTGCTGCCGGAGTACTTGGGCGATGTGCTGCCCATCGCCGGGCGCGGTCTGGCCGTGTTTAGCGTGGAAATTGAGCGCGATGGCGAGCCAGTACACGAGGTGCTGCGGCCGGCCGGTCTGCCGAACGTGATCGCCGCCGGGGCCGAGGTGGTGTTGCAACTGAACGCGCTGGACGCGCTGCTGCGCGAGCGAACCGCGCCTTATGTCGGCAGCGACACCCTGTTTATCGGCCGGCTCGCAGGCGGCCAACTCTACAATCAGGTGCCGGTCCAGTGCCGCGTTGAAGGGACGCGCCGCTGGGTGGCGGCTGGCTGTGAGCCGACCGCGCGCTGCGAGATTGAAAAGCGGCTCGCCGAAGTAGCGGCGGCCAGCGGCACTCGCATCCGGCTCGCCGACTGGAATATGCCCGGCGATGCCTTTGCGGTCGATCCGAACAGCCCGCTGGTAGGGGCATTGCAGGCCGCGCACGAACAGGTAACCGGGGCCCGATTGCCCTTGGGCGGCAAGCCTTTTATCGACGACGGCAATGTCTTTATGGCGGCCGGGATTGAGGCCCTAACGCACGGTCCTTGCGCCGTGGGGGCGCATACGACCGATGAGCAGGTGCCGGTAGCCGAGTTGGTACGGGTGGCCAAGGTGTATGCGTTGACGGCGCCGGCGTTTTGCTAAGTGCCTTCAATAGCGCGCGCTGCGGCCGTGCCTCGCTGCTCATCGACGAAGCAGAGGCAGGCTCCGCCGGCGACGAAGAGGATGACGATCGACAAAATGCCTACGCGCGGGCTACCGGTCAGCACCCCAATCCAGCCCACTAGCACCGGGCCGATGACCGCGGCGAATTTGCCCAGCATGTTGTAAAAACCGAAAAACTCCGCTGCGCGGTCGCGGGGAATGAGCCTAGAATAGAGCGAGCGGCTCAGGGCTTGCACCCCGCCTTGGACTAGCCCAACGGCGACAGCCAAAGCGTAAAATTCCCAGACGGCGTCTAAAAAATAGCCCCAGACCGTTGCCGCGATATAGACGGCTAGGCCGATAAAAATTCCCTTGCGGGTGCCGATCCGCTCGCCGAGCCAGCCAAAGGCCAGGGCCGCGGGGAAACCCACGAACTGGGTAATGCCCAAGGCGATGAGCAGGTCGTTGGTCGCCAGGCCCAGCGACAGGCCGTAGTCGATGGCCATGCGGATGATGGTATCGACCCCGTCGATGTACAGCCAATAGCCGATGAGAAAGACAAAGGTCGTGCGCAGCCGCCGAAGGTCGCGGCCGGTCGCGATGAGCTGCTGATAGCCGGCCCAGACCGCGCTCCAGCCGCGATGACCGCGCACGGGCGGCGATTCTGGGACCCACAAAAACAGCGGCAGCGAAAAGCCAGCCCACCAGATGGCGACGAGCAAAAAGCACACGCGCACAGCCTCGCTAGCGTCAGCCAATCCAAAGGTCGTAGGGTGGAGGACCATCACCACATTGAGCGCGAACAGCAGGCCGCCGCCCAGATAGCCGAGGCTGTATCCGAGCGCCGAGACCGAGTCGGACTTGTCGCGCCCGGCCACCTCTACTATGAGTGCATCGTAAAAGGTGTTGCCACCGGAGAAGCCGATGGCGGCCAAGACATAGACCACAACCGCCAGTTCCCACGCGCCTTGGGCCACCATGTAGAGGCACCCGGTGGCGAGGACGCCCAAGAAGGCGAAGGCAAACAGGAACTTGCGCCGGGTGCCGCCTTGGTCGGCAATAGCCCCTAGCAGCGGGGCTAGCAGCACGACGATCAGGCTACTCAACGAGTTGGCCAGCCCCAGTTGGAAAGTGCTCTCAGTGACATCGCGGCCGGCGCTCCAGTAGGACTTAAAAAACACCGGGAAGAAGGCGGCGATGACCGTGGTGGCAAAGGCCGAGTTGGCCCAGTCGTACAAGGCCCAGGCGACGATCGGTTTTTTGGCGTTGGTCGGCATGGTATTAGGAAGACACCGTTGATTGAGGTCGCGTACTGTATAACAGTATAAGGCAAAAAGGGCGTAGTTGCCGCTGGCGTCCTTTATGGATAGCGTAGGGAGGTCGTGCCCAAGGACGATTTTTATGAACGACGCCATGTTCCACCCAGCCACACGTGATGCCGCAGAATGGCTGCGCTTTGACGCGGCGACCAATCCGTATGGGCCGTCGCCCAAGGTGCGGGAGGTGCTGGCCGCTTTTGCCCGCACCGGCGATTTTAGTCGCTACAGCGACGAGGAGCGCGCCGAGTCGTTGCGTGCGGACTTGGCGGCGCATTGGGGGCTTTCGCCCGATCACTTCATCGTGTACAACGGCTCTGGAGAAGCCATAGTCTGGCTTTTTTTAGCGCGATTACTATTGGCGCGGCAGTGCTTGCTCATCCCGTTTCCGTCGTACGAGCGCTTTGTGGCGTTGGGGCAGCGGTGTGCAGCCGAAGTGATTGAGGTGCCGCTGCACGAAGAGGACTTTGCGCTGGTGCCCGAGCGCTTTGTCGAAGCCGGTCAGCAGTCGGGAGCGCGGGTGTTGCTGCTGAGCAGCCCCAACAACCCTACGGGCAATCTCCTGTGCAGCCAAAAGGAACTGGTGCACTTACTCGACGAGTTGCCCGACTGCCTGTGCATTGTCGATGAAGCGTATGCAGACTACGCCGGCCACAGCCATGTGCCTTGGGTGCAAGAGCGGGAAAACTTGGTGCTGCTGCGGACCTTTTCCAAAGCTTATGGCATGGCGGGTTTGCGGGTCGGCTACGCCATTGGGCCAAAGCCTGTTATCGCCGCCCTCGGTCAGTTACAGGTTCCTTGGGCGGTCAATGCGCTGTCGCTGGCCGCGGCACAGGCCGCGCTGGCCGATCAAGGCTATTTGCAGGAGGTCATTGCCCAGATTCGCCGCGATTGTCAGATGCTTTACGAGGGGCTGAACGAGCGGCCGTGGTTGCGGGCCTATCCGAGCGCGGCGAATTTCTTCTGGGTGCGCTGTAAAGAGATCGGCCCAGAGCGGTTGCGGGCGGGGTTGGCGAAGCGGCGGATCCGCGTCCGCTGGCGGCCAGACGCGCCTGACTTTGTGCGGCTGACGTCGCTGCGTCCCCCAGACAACGAGTATTTGCTGGCAGCACTCGATGAGGTCGGACCATCAGATTAATGCGAGAGGAGCGTTATGGAATACCGCAATTTAGGCAAGGCTGGCGTCAAGGTGTCTAAGGTGTGCTTGGGCGCGGCGTTTCGCGGCCAAGAGGACGAGAGGGTTTGCATTGAGGTAGTGCAGCGCGCCTTGGACTTAGGGTGCAATTTTATCGATACGGCGCTGTATGGACAGGGCCGCTCCGAACAGGTGGTAGGCAAAGCCATCAAGGGGCGACGCGAGGATGTGGTGCTGACGACCAAGGTTTTTGGCACCTTGGGCCATAGTCCCAATCACGTGGGGCTGTCGCGGGTCAATCTGCTGCGGGGCATTGAGGCGTCGCTTAAGCGGCTACAGACCGATTACGTCGATCTGTACTTACTGCACTCGTTTGATCCCGGTACGCCACTGGAGGAGACCTTGGGGGCGCTTGACGACATGGTGCGGCAGGGCAAGGTGCGCTACGTGGGGTGCTCTAATTTCCCGCCGTGGAAGATCGTCGAGGCCCTGTGGATTTCGCAGCGCGAGCACTTGGCCTCTTTTGCCTGTATCCAAAACCAGTACAATCTGCTCAACCGCTGGGAAATGGAGCCGGAGCTAATGCCCCTCTGCCGTCAGTTCGGTTTGGGTATTATGACCTACAGCCCGCTGGCCATTGGCCTGCTCTCGGGCCGCTTCCGCCGCGGGCAAGCACCGCCGCCGGGGACGCCGTGGAGCACGGACGAGTTGCGCGGCATGAGTCCGGGCAAATACAGCTTTGCCGAGGCCATGACCGAGCGGGTCGATACCATCATCCAGACGCTTGGCGATATTGGCGCACAGCACGGCAAGACCCCGGCGCAGGTGGCCATTGCTTGGATTTTGGATCACGACGAGATCAGCGCCCCCATTTTGGGGGCCGACGAGCCGGCGCACGTCGAAGAGATTTTCGCGGGTTTGGACTGGTCTTTGGCAGCGGAAGAGCGGGCTTTGTTGGACGAGGTGTCTGCCGTGCCAAGGCGGCAGAAATACGCCTAAAAAGATGCACGACTTGGGGTATAGTCGCACAGATTCCTCGCAACAGACAATGAGTTCCATGCACAAACGCAAGCTGCCCATCGGCATGCAGACCTTCCGCGACCTCCGCGAGCAGGACTGCTACTATGTAGATAAGACGGCCTATATCGGCCGGCTGCTCGACGAGGGTAAGCACTATTTTTTGTCGCGGCCTCGGCGCTTTGGCAAGAGCCTATTCTTGGACACGCTCAAGGAGCTATTTGAAGGCAACGAGCCGCTGTTTGCCGGGCTGTATATCCACGACCGCTGGGACTGGTCGGTGCGTCATCCCGTGCTGCGGCTCAGCTTTGGTAGCGGCCACTTCCAGCGGCCGGACGATCTACAGGCTAGAAGCCCTAGCAGAGGAAGCCGGTGTCGCCGGTCGCCACACGTCGGCGTCGGCCCGCTTGCGCCACTTGATCAAGGTGCTGCACGAGCGCACGGGGCAGGGGGTGGCGGTGCTGATTGACGAGTACGACAAGCCGATTTTGGCTGCGTTGGAAGAGCCAGAGGTCGCCCGCGCCAACCGCGACTTTCTGCGCGGCTTGTATGCGGTCATCAAGGACTGCGACGCGCACATCCGCTTCGCGTTTCTCACCGGGGTGAGCAAGTTTTCCAAAGTCAGCCTGTTTTCCGGCCTCAACAACCTCACGAGTGGTACACCAACAACGACAGCGCTCATTACGAGGGCTATTACGCCAGCGTATTCTATTCGTATTTTGCCGGGTTGGGACTCGACATTATAGTGGAGGATAGCAGCAGCCATGGTCGGCTGGACATGGCGGTTTTGTTCAACGGCCGCGTCTATCTGTTTGAGTTCAAGGTGGTTGAGATGGCGTCGGCAGGTGCGGCGCTGGCGCAGCTAAAGGCGCGTCGGTATGCCGATAAGTATCGCGCCTTGGGGCAGCCGATGTACCTGATTGGCGTCGAGTTCAGCAAAGACCAGCGCAACGCGAGGGCCTTTGACGTGGAAAGGGCGTGACAGGCGATGCTTGAGCAAAGCGAGACTGCATCTTTTTTACGCTGGAATAAGTCGCCCCGTTACAGGAAAGCGTACCCCGATTTCACTGCTCCAAACGCCACGGCCCGGTGAGAAATCCATGCGCTTGTGCGACTTTCCCATCCTGACATTCGACACCTACGGCACCCTGATTGACTGGGAAGCCGGTATTTGGACGGCCCTGCAACCGCTTTGCGCTCGTCTGGCCGACCCGCCGACTCGCGAGGTCGCCCTCGCCGCCTTCGCACAAGCAGAATCCGCCTGCCAAGCGGCCAATCCCGACCTGCTTTACGCCGATCTTTTGGCGGCTACCCACCGCACGCTGGCTCAAGGTTGGGGCGGCGAACCCGACAGGGCCGCAAGTATCGGCTTCGGCCAATCAGTCGGAGACTGGCCGGCTTTTGCCGACGCCCCGGCCGCGCTCGCCTATCTGAAGCGCCATCACCGGCTGATCACGCTGACTAATTGCGACCGCGCTAGCTACCGGGGCAGTTCTGCTCGCCTCGGCGATCCGTGGGACGCAATTCTTACCGCTGAGGAAGTCGGCTCGTACAAACCGTCGCCGGCCAACTTTGAATTCTTGCTCGACCGGGTGGCTGCCGACTTAGGCGGTGCGCCCAAGGACATCCTGCACATCGCGCAGAGCCTCTTCCACGATCACGTACCGGCCAAGGCACTCGGCTTGACGACCGCTTGGGTCGACCGGCGGGCCGGGCGCGGTGGCGGCGCGACCGCACCGCCGCCGGAGGCGGTGGCACCGGACTTTCGCTTCACGAGCATGGCCGAACTAGTCGCTCAGCACCGAGCCGAACGGCGCGGTGGCGCGTGAGTTGGCCGGCAGTCAAAGTTGTGTATTTTACACGATAAGCCATTAGCCTGCCTCTCATTGCGGAGAATTCCAATTTCGGTTATTGGGGAGAAGCTGCTGTTGGAGCTGGACTGGCAGGAGGAGTTATTCTTTCGATTGTGGGTGTCCTTTACGTCAAACAGCGCTACGCAAAAGACCAGAACCAGAATCAGCAAGAGTCGCCAAAAGAAGATCAGGCTGAGCAGTTGAAGATGCCCTTATAGGGCTATTTAGTGCTGCTCTACATAAACCTGATTAATTGGGTTCTATGAGCACGTCTCTCCATGGAAACATCGCCTTAGTAACCGGCGCGGCCGGAGGCATTGGCCAAGCGATATGCCGCGCCTTGGCTGCCGAAGGCGCGACGGTTGCCCTGCATTACCACACGCAGCCGGACGCTGCCCGTGCGCTCGCCGCCGAGTTGGGTGGGGTTGCCCTTATGGCCGATATAACCGAAGCGAAGGCTGCACAGTCGCTGGTTGCGCGCGTGGTCGGGGAGTTGGGTGGGCTGGATATTTTGGTCAACAACGCCGGTATCACCATCGGCGGGCAGTTCGTGGCCGATATGGCGCTGGCAGACTGGCACCGAGTACTCGATGTCAACCTCAACAGCGTCCTCTATATGTGCAAGGCCGCTGTGCCTCTGATGCGTGCGCGCGGTGGCGCAATTGTCAACATCGCCTCGAATGTGGTCAACACGCTGCCGGGCGGTGCGGCCGCGTATGCGACTACCAAAGCGGGGGTCGTGGCCTTGACGAAGGTGCTATCGAAAGAGGAAGCCGAGCACGGCATCCGCGTCAACGCAGTGTCGCCGGGGATCATCGACGCTGGGATGGGGCGCGGGGCACTGGCGCGGCGAGCGCCAGCAGTGCGGGCGCAGTTTCTCAGCAGCATTCCCATGCACCGGGCGGGTGGTCCCGAAGAAGTGGCGGCGGCCGTGGTCTTTTTAGGGTCGCCAGCCGCCAGCTACGTAACCGGACAGCACCTAAGCGTCAATGGCGGCGACCGCACGGAGTCCTACCAGTAAAGTTAGACACTCAGCCCAACAGCTTCTATATTAGGAACATCGCTTCTACTGGTCTGAACGACCTTACTTAATGAAAATTGATGAAGTACTTGCTCACCGGCGGCGGCACGGGTGGCCATGTGTATCCGGCCTTGGCCATTGCCAACGAAATCCGGCAGACGCGGACCGATGCTGAATTCCTCTACGTGGGCCATCGAGACAAGCTAGATGCTTGGGTCGTGCCCGAACAGGGGTTTCCCATCCGCTTTGTTCGCGCCCGTCCTTTCCCTCGCTCGCGTTCCCTTGGGGCCCTGTTGCTTTTTGCCAACGCACTGGCAGTCGGGGTCGTCCAAGGGATGCTCATTCTCTTGCGCTACCGGCCGCAAATCATCATCAGTACGGGTGGCTTCGTCAGTGCGCCGATCCTCTTTGCGCATGGTGCTCTGGCCAAGGTCGGCCTTTCGCCCGCCCGCGTCTTTCTCTACGAGCCGAATGCCTATCCCGGGCTTTTGAACCAAATCACCGGCCGGCTGGCGCAGCGCATCGGCGTGGCGTTTGCGCCGGCCGGCCGCTGGTTCGACGCGGAGCGGGTAGCTGTGGTCGGCTATCCGGTGCGCCGCTCTTTTCTGAACCTCAACCGGCGGGTCGCACGAGAAAAATTGGGCATTGACCAAGGCCGCAAGGTCGTGCTCGCCTTTGGCGGATCGGGGGGGGCCAAGGCCATCAATGAAGCCGTGCTCGCAGCCTTGCCGCGCTGGCGGGCGGCCGGGCTGGCGGTCATCCACGTTACGGGTCGCTACAAGGGAGCGGATTACGATGCGGTGGCAGATACCGAAGCCGCTCTGGCCGCGATGGGGATGGCGGGCCAATGCGACTGGTACCGACGCCTCGATTACGCGGATCACATTGTCGATCTGATCGCGGTCGCGGATCTGGTCGTTTGCCGGTCGGGTGCCGGGACCCTCACCGAGATGGCGGTCAGCGGGACCCCTACGCTGACTGTGCCATTGCCGACCGCGGCCGAAGACCATCAGGCACTGAACGCCCGTGAGATGGAGCGGATAGGGGCGGCGCAAGTGCTCTACCAAGAGGCATTTTGGGACGATGCCTGTATTCGCAGCCGACTGGACGGCGAGAAGTTGGCGCAGCAGGTGCTGGAGTTGTGCGCCGATGCGCAGCGGTTGCAGGCTATGAGCGCGGCCACCCAGACCATGCCCAAAACGAACAGTCTCGAGCTGATTACGGCTGAACTGGATAGCCTGATCGCCGGGCAGCGTCCGCCGCTGCACTTGGCGTTGCCCACGGGCCCCAAAAGCGGCTTGCCGGCCGCGCCCAACGCCTTGCTCCGCTGGGTGCGAGTGCGGGTCAAAGAGGTCGGGGGCGTGGCGGCAATGGAGCGCGGTGAACTAGCCTATCTGCGCTATCAAGCCGATCGCCTGCTTGCGTCTGAGGGGTGGTGCGAAATTCCGCTGGGGCAGCGCAATGTGGGCATCAAGCTCGTTGCGATCTTAGACTACCAAGCGCGGCTGCCCTTGCTGCTACACATCCTCACCGACCGCACCCAGATGGGGTGGATGCACCGTCTGTGCGGTGGCGACTTTCGCCACGGAGGCATTATACGCCGCAATGTCGTCGAATACGGCCTGCGCGGCTTGGGGGCGACCGACGCGCAAACCCGGGCCGCACTGCTGCAGGCGCTGGCGGCCGATCCCTACTTTGAGGTGCGGGCGTGGGCGGCGCGGGCCTTCGGCGAGTTGTTTGCCGTTGATGACGAGATTGAACGGACGCTCTTTGCGGCTCTCGACGATAGTGCGCCAGAAGTGATCGTCCAAGCCCTGAAAGCCCTTGGCAAAATAAGTCGCAATCCCGACTTGCTAGCGCGGCTGCGGCGCTTCTATCGGCACTCGAACTGGCAGATTCGCGAGCAGGTCGTGCTGGTGTTGATTGAATTTTTGCAGCGCGGCGTTTTGGAGCCCACGCAATTAGAGGGCGATCTCGACCGAGTTTTGATTTCGATGCCTTATTTTAAGCCGGAGTTCCCCCTCGGTACGCACCTGCGCCAATTGGCCGAGCTGGTGCAGGCCGACCGGTCCTTGGCCGCTTCACAGCGATGATCTACTACCTCGGAATTTACCTGCAAGATGCGGTCGAAGCCTTGTCGTTTTTGCGCTTGGTTGATTCGATCATCTTTCGCGCGCTCTGCGGTGCGATCACCGCGTTGATCTTCACCATTCTCTGCGGCGGGCGGGTCATTCTCTACTTCTACGGTCGCGGGCACCGCGACATGCCCCGCGACTATCTCAACTTTGAAGCGGCTAGCAACCAAGCCAAAACCTACGGTGGTGGCCTCATCGTCGCCGCGATCTTGCTCAGCATCGGTCTGTGGTGTAAGCTGCACAGCCTCTTCGTGCTGTTCTGCGTGGGAGCGATTGTCTGGTTTGCCGCGCTCGGCGGGATTGACGACCTCCTCAAGGTGCGCTATCGCTCTAGCGATCGCGGGCTGTCCGAGAAGGCCAAATTGGCGCTGCAACTAGCCTTTGGGCTGGCGTTTGGCACTGCGTACGTCGCGCAAGCTCTCCCGGCCGAGTCGGCGGGATTGGCGACCCAGCTTTACCTGCCCTTTTTCAAGAATCCGGTCCTCGATCTTTCGTGGGGCTATGTGCTTTTTATCGCCTTCACCGTGACCGCCATCTCCAATTCGGTCAATCTAGCCGATGGGATTGACGGCTTGGCTATTGTGCCGACTGCTTTTGTCGTGGCTGTCTTCGGGGTGTTTGCTTATGTGTCTAGCCACGCCGAGATCGCGGATTTTTTGATCTTTCCCTTTATGCCGGGTGTGGGGGAAGTCGCCATAATCTGCTCCATCGTCTTTGGGGCCTGCCTCGGCTTTTTGTGGTTCAACTCCTATCCGGCCAACGTCATCATGGGCGATACCGGGTCTATGGCGCTAGGGGGCTTATTGGGTACGGTCGCCGTCTTGGTCAAACAAGAGTTCCTCTTCCTAATCGTCGGGGGAATCTTCGTTGGCGAGACCCTGTCGGTGGTAATCCAAGAAAAGATCGGTATCCGGTGGTTGGGGCGGCGCTTTTTTACGCGCTCACCCATTCATCACCATTTCCAACAGCGCGGCTTGGCCGATACCAAGATCGTCATTCGCTTCTGGATCGTGGCTGGCGTTTTGGCGCTGTGCGGCTTGGCGACGCTCAAGATCCGCTAGCTTACCAAGAGGCCACAGGCGCAGAGGAGGATGATAGCTGCGCCTAGCAGGAGCGGCAGCGAAGTAGGAAGCGGCGCGGGCCGGTGGCGGACCTCGCGCTGATAGCGGCCGTATTCAGCCACTAAGATGCTGTAACTGGAAACGAGCGCGGCGATGAGGCCGGCGATGAAACAGGTGATGACTACAGGATCGGTCGAGAACGCGCGGGCGATGCTAGCGGCATAGGCGCCGATGTTGAGCAGCAGACGGTGCGTCGCGGTCAGCAGGCCGTAGAGTATGAGTCCTAGGCAGAACGAGCCGACGACCAGTGCGGCGAAGATCGACAGCCCGTCGCGTGCCCCAGAGAGTGCTAAGAGGCCCGTACCAATGAGCAAGTGGAGCCACATCCCGGCATAGGCGTAGAAGAAGGACATGCGTCTAAACGGTGCATGCCCCATTAGATAGTGGGCAAAAGTAGTGGAACTGGGCATGATAATGTGCGGCCAAAAATAGGCCGTAGCCCGGTCGCGTCAACATGGCCAATCATGGAAATTCTGTCCATTCCCATTGAGCAAGTCAAAGGCGTAGGAGCCAAACGCGCACCGGTGCTCAGAGAGGTAGAGATTCGGACGCTGGGCGATTTGTTGTATTACCTACCGCGCCGCTACCTCGACCGCACGCAGATTTTGCCGATGGCCCGGGCACCCATCGGCCAAGAAGTGACCCTCATCGGCCAAGTACGCCAGACGCGCTTCATCCCTGGACCGCGCCCTCGCTTCGTGATGGTGGTTGCCGACCAGACCGACGATATCACCTGCACCTTTTTTCAGGGGGGGCGCTACTTGCAGCGCCATTTTGCCGTTGACGACGAGCTGGCTATAAGCGGAAAGGTCGATCTGTTCCAAGGGCGGCGGCAGATGGTCCATCCCGAATATGAATTCCTAAGTGGGGCCGAGCGGCTTCACACGGGCGTGGTGGTGCCGCTCTATACGACCAGTGCCGACCTGAAGGAGCGCGGGCTGCGCAGCCGGGGATTCCGGCGCTTGATGAGCGAGGCATTGGATACTTTTGCCGGGCAGATCGAAGACGATTTGCCCGCAGCTTTGCGCCAGCGCCTGGGCCTTGCAGAGCTGGGCACCAGTCTGCGCCAAGTGCATTTTCCCGCCAGTCTCGCCGAAGCCGAGCGCGCCCGGCAGCGCTTGGCTTTTGGCGAGCTTTTTGCCTTCCAATTGCGCTTGGCGCGGCGGCGTAAAAAAATGCGCGAGCAGGCCGACGGTATTGCCTTCGCGCCGAGTGAAAAACTGGTTCCGGCCCTGTGGGATTCTCTGCCGTTTGCCCCCACGCGCGCCCAGCGTCGGGTCGTCGCCGAGCTGGGCGCTCAGATGCAGTATCCCCAAGTTATGAATCGCCTCGTCCAAGGCGACGTCGGCTCCGGCAAGACCTTGGTGGGCCTGTGCGCGATGCTAACGGCCGTGGAAAACGGCTACCAAGCGGCACTGATGGCCCCGACCGAAATCCTCGCCGAGCAGCACTTTTTTACCATCCAAGCACTGGTCGAGCCGCTCGGCCTGACGGTGGTTTTGCTCAAGGGCAGCCAGCGCAAGGCACTCCGGCAAGAGCTGTTGACGGCTATTGAAAGCGGTGTGGCCCACATTGTGGTGGGCACCCACGCGCTGATTCAGGAGCAGGTGCAATTTGTCCGCTTGGGGCTGGCCGTCATTGACGAGCAGCATCGCTTTGGGGTCGTGCAGCGCGGTGCGCTCTACAAGAAGGGCGCCAAGCCCGATTTGCTCGTGATGACGGCCACGCCCATCCCGCGCACCCTAGCGCTGACTCTGTACGGCGAGCTAGACGTGTCGATCATCGACGAACTGCCCCCTGGGCGCAAGCCGATCCGCACGGCCTTGCGCGGCGCAGACCGCCGTGCGGCCATTTTTGAGTTTGCCGGCGATCAGGTGCGCCAAGGGCGCCAAGTGTACGTGGTGTACCCGCTGATCGAAGAATCGGAAAAGGCCGATTACAAATCCGCGGTCGAAGCCTACGACGAGCTGCGACACGGCCCATTGGCCGAGTTTGCCGTGGCTCTGCTGCACGGGCGCATGGCCGCCGATGAGAAGGCCGCAGTCATGGCGGACTTTAAGCAAAATCGGGTCCAAGTCTTGGTTTGTACCACGGTCGTCGAGGTCGGCGTGGATGTGCCCAACGCCACGGTGATGATCATCGAACACGCCGAGCGCTTCGGCTTGGCGCAATTGCACCAGTTGCGCGGCCGCGTGGGGCGCGGCGGCGAGCAGTCGTTTTGCATTCTCATCAGCTACGCCCGCGCCGGAGCCGAGTTGGCGGATTCGCGCCAGCGGCTCCAGGCTATGGAACGCACCCAAGACGGCTTTGAGATCGCAGAAACGGATTTGCAACTGCGCGGCCCCGGCGAATTTTTCGGCGTGCGCCAAGCCGGGATGCCCACCTTTAAGGCGGCGAATTTGGTCGCCGACGGCGACTTACTGCAAAGTGCCCGCGAAGAAGCCATGCAGCTTGTAGCCCGCGAATAGGATATGCCATGCAAAGCAAAAGCCTCATTCCGCCCGCAGATTTTGTCGGGCTCGACGCGGTGGTCCATCTCTGCACCGGGGGGGAAGCTCCTTGGTTAAAAGGGCAGGCTGCGACCTACGCGGCGTTTGCCCGCGACAAAAGTGCCGGCGACCGCGGCCGGCGCGCCATCTACGCCCGCGGCGACCGCTGCCGCCAGCGCATGGGGCAGTTGTGGGGCGTTGCGGCCGAGCGGATTGCCTTTATGCCCTCGGCGGCTGAGGGCCTGGCGTGGTTGGCGCGGGGTTTGGATTGGCGGCCGGGCGACAACGTGGTCACCACCAACTTGGAATTTCCCTCAGTGGCGTACAATTGGCGCAACGTACGTCGGCAAGGGGTGGAGTTGCGGCTGGTGCCGCATTGCGACTGGTTGGTGCGGGAGGAAGATCTGTTGGCGGCTGTCGATGAGCGCACTCGGGTCGTGGCCGTGAGTCAAGTCAGCTTCTATACCGGGCAAAACCTCGATGTCGAACAGCTAGCGGCCGGTCTTGCTGGGAACGACGCCCTCTTGGCGGTCGATGCGACCCACGCTGCGGGTGCGATCGCCGTGCCGGCGGCCTGTACTGACTTGTGCGTCAGTTCGTGCTACAAGTGGCTGTTGGCAACCCACGGGGTCGCGCCGTGTTATCTGAGCCCACGGGCCGAGGCGCAAGTGCGCTCTACGGCTTTTGGCTGGCGCAACTTGGCGGTGTGGCCAGCGCAAGGGGCTGTGCGCGCACCAGACGCCGATGAAAAGCCGATGCCCGATAAAATGGAGCCGGGCAATCCGGCGATGGTGGCGGTGCTCTACCTCGACTACGCTTTGGGGCGGCTATTGGACGTGGGGATTGCGCGGATAGAGGCGCACAACCGCGACTTGTCGGAACAAATCAGTGCTGGGCTGGCGCGTCTGGGGCGGCCGGTTATTTCGCCTAAAGCCCGATCGCAACGGTCGGGCAATACTTGTTTTGCGGACGATGACGCGCACGGACTGTGCGAGGCACTCGCCGATCGGGGTGTGCTGGTGTGGGGGGAATACGGGCGGGTGCGGGTCTCCGGGCATTTGTATAACAATAGCGACGATGTGGAGCGGTTTTTGGCGGTCTTGGGCGAGTTGGGGTAGCAGGTCGGGTTGGTAATTTGGGCCGTGCCCTAAGCCCCAATCAATCGCCAAAAAACTCTTCGTAGAGCGAGCGCACGGCCGCGGGAATATCCTCAGCCGCGATTCCGAACATCATGCTGACCTCGCTCGATCCCTGATTGATCATCTCTATGTTGACGCCGGCGCGGGCAAAGGCCGTGCCGGCGCGGGCGGCCAAGCCAATGGTGTGGTGCATGCCTTCGCCGACGACCATCACTAAGGCGAGGCCGCGGGCGACCGACAGCTCGTCTACCTCTAGCT
>RKRN01000309.1 GCA_007571365.1 Candidatus Latescibacterota bacterium | reverse complement strand
TCTCGACGCGTTGGATGGTCTCTTTGAAGGCGGCCAGCGAAGGGTTAGTTCTATCAACCATCCCATTGATGATATCAAATTTGCCGCGAAAACCCCCTACGACTACGTATACATCTTCTAAGCGGGCCAACAGGAGGAGCGTCTGCTCGCCTACGGCGAAGAGGGGGGAATCCCAAGATCCTTCAGAGCTATCTACGGTAAGGGTTTCCCCGCTAGCTTTATCTGCCCCCTTGACGACCTCTTGGATGCGAACCGTCGTTTCCCTTATGAGGTCCCCCCTTCCTTCAAAATAGACTTCGTAAAGAGACGTTTCTTCTACCTGGCCAATCACGATCAGCTCAGACCGCTCGATCAGCTCGATTTCTAGCTGTGTTACTTCCCTGCTCACGATTCGTCGAATGGCTTCTTTGAAGTCGGCCAGCGATGTAGCAGTGCCCTCAATCAGCCCGTCGCTTACGTCGATCTTGCCGCGAAAAGTCCCGGTCACGCCGTAGGTATCGCCTCGGCGGTAACTGGACAGCAGGAACAGAGCCGACTCTCCTACGGTGAAGACGGGTCGGAAGTAGGAGTAGTGTACGATGGCTCCGCTCTCGTTTAGGGTCCCTTCATCGTTATCCACGACAATAGTTTCCCCGCTGTCTTTATCGCCTTTGATGACCTCTTGGATGCGGATCGTCGTTTTCCTTCTGCCATCGCCCTTTTCAGCTTTATAAACCAATGTTCCTTCTACTTGACCAATCACGATCAGATCGGCCTTCTCGATCAGGACCTCAATGGGAGTGGGTTCATAGCTTGAAGCAAAATGGGGCACGGCTGAGACCAACAGGAGAAAGGCTCCTACGAGCACTTGCATCTGCTGTTTCATGTTCTTTCTCCTTACGGAGGATGCAGCACAAAGCACCACCGCTTGCCGCCTAACGGCCTTTAGCGGCCTCTGCTTACTGGCGGCCGCGAGACACCTTAACCTGACCCCAGCTACTGATTTCTCATCCTTCCTGCCGCTAGCGCCGCGCCCGGTAGGGACGCTCCTCAAGGGTCAGGTCTAGGTTGTAGTGCTCGTTGTGGCGCACCACGCCGAGCGCGGCTACTTCGCCGACGCGCAACGCACGCAGCACGCCAATGGCCTCGTCGGCACTGCGGATCTTCTCGTCGTTGACCGCGACGATCACGTCGCCGCTTTGGAGGCCCGCTAACTCGGCCGGACTGTCGCGTGCTACCCGGACGACGAGGGCTCCATCGGTGGAAGCGAGCTTTAGGTAGTCGGCTAGATTCCGGGTGATGTCTTGGACCGCCAAGATACCGGTCCAAGCGCGGCGCACTTGGCCGTGTTGGCGAATTTCCGCCAAGAAGTTGGCGGCGGTGTCGATGGGAATGGCGAAGCCAATGCCAATAGAGCCACTGTCGTATTCGCTGCCGGTGTAGATAAAGCTGTTGATTCCGATGACTTCGCCAGCGGCATTGACGAGGGGACCGCCGCTATTGCCTCTGTTGATGGCCGCATCGGTCTGAATCATGTCTCGGTAGAAGTAATCGCCTTGCGGTTGGGAAAAGTCGCGATCTAGGGCACTGACGACGCCGACACTGACGGTCGGCCCCAAATCGAAAGGGTTGCCAATGGCAATGGCCCACTCGCCGACCAAAATATCGCCCGAAGTCCCCAAAGGCGCAGCCGGCAGCTCGCCTTCATCTACCTTGAGGACTGCGAGGTCGAAGTTGAAATCAGAGGCCACGTGGCGAGCCTCAAAGGTGCGGCTGTCGGGCAACGAGGCCGTGATCTTCTGTAGCTGACGCGGATCGCCGATGACGTGACTATTGGTGAGAATGTACCCTTCGCCATCGACGACAAATCCCGAGCCGGTGGACATGCGGTACTGGTCTTGGGGCACGGAGTAGAAAGGCGAGAAAAAATTCCAAAAAGGGTCGCCGCGATGCCGGTATAGATTATAGACGCGCTGGCGGTAGCGCACGTGGAGACTGACGACTGAGGGCTGGACCTGCTCTACGGCTCGCACGACAGCCGTGCGGCGCGATTCCCCAACGGACGCGCTGGCGTGATTCAGAGCTAATACTAGCAGAGCAAGTGAGCAGAGCAAGGGCAAGATGGGACTGCGGGAATGAATTTCGCTAAGTGCTGAGCACTTATAATAATCATCATACACATAGTTGCAAGTATGGCACGGCAGTTCTGCAAGGCCGTTAGTCCGGCGGTTGGCCGCTTAGGCGCAGGATCGCCTCAAAGCAGTCGTCTTTGGCGGCCTTATTCCTTTTGACCATGCCGCATTGGGTGCAGCGGTGGACGAGGATATAAGCGCCGCGTTTGATGGTAAACTCCACCGGCTCCATCAAACCGCGACAGCACTCGGCGCGATCGCCCGGGGCTATATCGACGTGTTGGCTCCAAAGGCAGGCCGGGCAGTGGTTGGTGTAGCCATTGCCCCGCACGGAGAAGCCACAATTTCCGCAGGTAAAATTTTCAATGTAGCGCTGGAATTTCTTGCCCATTTAACTAGCACACTTCCGCGCTAAAACGGCCATCGGGGTACGCCACCCACAATAGGCAGAGACCACAGGCCGGCGCTGTGGCACCGGCTGCGCTGCGGTCGCCGCTGGCGAGCAGATCGCCGATGGCCGTTGGCGGCCTGGTGCCGCGGCCGATTTCGACCATCGTGCCGACGAGAATCCGCACCATGTGGCGGAGGAAGCGATTGGCCTCGATTTCAAAGACTAGTTCGGGGCCGCGTTGCGACCAAACCGCGTCGAAGACGCGGCAGGTCAGGTGTTCGGGTATGGGATCCTGTTTGCAAAAGGCCCCAAAAGCGCGGTCGCCGCAGAGCAGGCGAGCGGCCGTAGCCATGGGCGCCAAAGATAGCGCTGAGTAATAGGTCCACACCTGAGTGCGGTTGACGGCTGCCTTGCCTTGGTGAATGCGGTAGCGATAGCGCTTGCGGGTTGCGCTGTAGCGGGCGTGAAAGTTGGCCGCGACTTCGTCGGCGGCGCACACGGCAATGTCTGGCGGCAAGAGGCCGTTGAGGCTGCGGAGCAACCGATCGGTAGGTAGCAGGGCCGCGGTCTGGAAATGAGCCACTTGCCCGAGGGCGTGGGTGCCGGCATCTGTGCGGCCGGCGCCGATGAGGCGGACCGGCTCTTTGAACAGGATGTGCAGAGCGCCCTCGAGCGCACTCTGCACGGTGCGGCCGCTCCTTTGGCGTTGCCAACCGGCAAAGTGAGTGCCGTCGTATTCAATTATTAAGCGCAGCGTCCGCATCGTCCTAACGCAAAAAGCACACGAGCGCACCTAAGCCGGCGATGGCCAAGGCGGATAGGCCGTCGGCGCGACCAAAGCGGAGCGGGCGATAATGCGTACGTACGGCCCCGCTGACATAGCAGCGACTCTCCATGGCTAAGGCGAGGCGGTCGGCGCGGCCGCACGCTGCGACGAGCAGGGGAACGAGCAAGGGAACGAGGTTTTTGATGCGGCGTAAAAAAGAGCCGCCAAAATCGGCCCCACGCGCCAATTGGGCCTTGCGCAGCCGCTCGGCTTCGTCGAGCAGCACGGGAATGAATCGCAGGGCAATAGAGATCATCAGCGCCATGTCGCCAGCCGGAAAGCCGAAGCGGCGCAAGGGGCTAAAGAGGCACTCTAGACCGCTGGTTATCTCCATCGGTGCCGTTGTGAGTGTCAAGAGCGTAGCGGCGACGATGGCTGCGGCTAGCCGCGCGGTGAAAAAGGCCCCCAAGCGCAAACCCTCGGCGGTCAGCGCGTGATCGGAAAAGGGCAACGGCACCACGGGCCGACCGGGCGTGAGCAGCGCGTGGAGGCCAAAGGTGAACAAGAACAGCCAAGCAAAGGTTTTGAGCTGGCGCAGGATGAGGCCCAAAGGCACCCGCGTCAAAACGGTAGCCACTAGCAGGAAAGCTCCAAGCGGCAGCAGGGCGAGTGCGTTGGGCGCGGCAAAGGCCGTCAGCGTCAGCGCGAAAACAGCCCCTAACTTGGTGCGCGGATCGAGGCGATGGATCGGCGAGTCGAGCGCGATGTAGCGGCCGAGCAACAAGGCCAAGGGCTAGGGCAAGAAGCGGTTGGTGAAGACCGCGCTGGCGGCCACAAGGCCGTCTTTTATCAGCCCGGCGGCCACCATTTGTGCGAGTAGTTCCTGCCAGCGCTGCAAGGTCATCTGGCCGAGGCCATTTTGCGGGGCCTTGGGGTCGAGAATCATAGCGGCGGATTCGGCGGCCCCATAGGCGAGAATGTCCATACCCATCTCGGGGTTGAGGCTGTTGATATGGCGGTTGGTCGCCTCTGGCTCGGCGAGATATTGCTCCCAGCCTTTGACGCTGGCGCGGACTACGGCCCCGACGAGTTCGGGTTCGGCGGCGACGCGCTCGGCCGTAGTGATGAGCACACTGGTATAAGGATTGAAGCCGGTGTCGGCTACGAGCAGGGCCTTGGGATCGCCGCCTTGGGCTTTGGCGACGAAAGGCTCGCTGAAAACGTAGCCCTGCTGGGCGAAGTTCTCGTCCACGAGGAACTGGGCCACATTGCCGGGATAGGGGACGATTGTGACGCCTTCAAATGGGTATTTCCAGCGCAGATAGTGCGAGAAGGCCGGGCGTTGCGACAGCGCCAAGGTGATGTTTTTGATCTGCGAAATGGAGTCGATGCCCGCGCTTTCGTGGACCATGATGCAGCGCGGGCTGATCTGGTAGGACGCCATGAGCGCGACTACCGGGATTTGTTGGGCGCGGGCGTAGAGGATGTCGGCGGCATTGGTGATGCCAAAGGCCACCGCGTCGGTGGCCACGCGCTGAATGACCGGCGCGTCTGGGCCACCGCCGAGAATTTCGACTTCAACGCCATGTTCTTCGTAGTAGCCGTGGACGGCCGCCGCGTACAAGCCGCCGTGTTCGGCTTCTGGGAACCAGTTGAGCGCGAGTTGGACTTGGGGCCGGGCGTCGGCTGTGGGTGCTTCTTTTTCAGCGGCGCAGGCCGTTAGGAAGAGGCTGGCTAACAGTGCGTATATTCGCAGCATGACGAGGATTTTTCTGAACCTCAGCCGAGGTGGGCGATTTCTACGTTGCCCCAATGTTGTTTTAGGTACTCGGCCACCAACCGGCGGTGGCAGTGGTGTGGTTTGTCTTCACTGCACAGTAGGCAGCCATCGGCGACGAGCGCGGGAGAAATGGTCTCCTCAATTCGCCGCTGGCGCATGAGTGCGTAGGTCTGCCAGTCGCCGCGCTTTTTTTTGAAATCGTCCAGCATCTCTTTCGTCGGGGCCAGTGCGGGCAGGTGAATGTACTCCATGCCGCAAAGTTCACCGAGAAAGTACGCGAGGTCGTCCCGTTTGGCGAAACCGGCTAATTGCGACCTGTTGTTGAGCCGCACATCGACGATGCGCTTGGCACCTGACTGGCGCAACAGGTCAAAGAAACGACGAGCGGGCTTTTTGGTGAAGCCGATGGTAGAAAGTTGCATGATTCCCCTCGCACGTTGTCTCACGCAGGCGCACCCGTCCAGCGTCTGAGCAAGAAAGTACTCAAGCTGCCCACGGCGGTAAATAGCCCCAAGCCGAGCAACGT
>RKRN01000067.1 GCA_007571365.1 Candidatus Latescibacterota bacterium | reverse complement strand
GTTGTATATGCTATTGAAAAACAATAGGGTACATTAAATTGACCTCTTGGCTGACCTAGGATGAGTGTCCGCTGGTGATACAGGGGTGTCCGCTGGTGATACACTCGCTGTATTCACTTAACGAAAACAAACCGCACATCCCGATACCCCACTTACGGCGTATCCATACGCAGACGCCTCTGCGTTCCAAGATGAATTTCAATAGAGATTTCATGGTACTATACCGAGATGGTCCGGTCGGCTACGAATTCGGCCAGGGACCGGACGCTACTCAGCACTTCGGGATTGATATCGTCGTCGTCAAACTCAAAGCCGAAGTGCTCTTCTATTTCCTGCACATACGTCAGAATCTCAGCCGAATCCATCCCGAGGTTGCCGTCGAGCAGGGCTTCGTCCAAATCGACCAAGTTCGGGTCTGTATCCACCTCCATCACTTCTAAGAGCAGCATCCGCAACTCGTATAGAAGGCGTTCCATTCGACTATCGTCGGATTGTATCTCCATTGTCTGTTTCCTTCTTAAATGACTTACCCCGCAATTGCTGCGAAGTGCCTGTCACTCTGTATGTTCTCTTTCCCATCTAGAGCAAAAAGCCGCCGAAAGTACTTCCCTTTTCTCTTCATTGCTGATGGAGTACCCTCTTCAACAATCCTTCCACCTTCAATGCAGAAAACCCAATCCATTCTTTCTATGACTTCTACATTGTGGCTCACTACTATAGTGAACATGTTGTTTCGGGTTTCCAGCAGTTCCAAGACCGACTCTTCCATCGGCCCATCTACCATTGAAGTGCCTTCATCTATGACTAGAATGTCGGGATCAGACATCAGCGCTCTTGCTATGCACACCCTCTGTCGTTGCCCTCCCGACAGGCGTACTCCATTATCACCAATTGTCTCACCGCCAGCCCTCTCTATGAGGAGTTCAGGTATCCTAAGAGAGTGCAGTATTCTACCTGCATCGGCGACCTCGCTTCGTTTTCCGTAAAACACATTCTCCAATACGGACCGATCAAAAAGCAATGTTTCCTGCGGCACCATGCCGACATTCAGATCCTTTAATTTTGTGCTTTCTTTGCCAACTGTACTATGGACGATTATTTCGCCATCCATAGGCTCTAAAAGCCCGCACACTAAATTAACCAACGTCGTTTTCCCACTCCCGTTCTCGCCCACAAGCCCATAGCGCAAGCCTCTTTTGAGATCGAAATCAAGGTTGTGCAGTACCAACTCTCCACCATAACCTGCTGAGACTTTTCTCATTGTTATCTGCGAGCACTCGGGCCGACTCTGCTTTTGACCAACCTGTTCTGTAGTACCTTTTCGATGCAGTTTCTCTAGTTCCTCAATCCGTTTCAACGAGACACTGCCCTCTACTAGAGTCGTATATACTCCCCCTAATTGCTTGATAGGTTCCACGAGCCAGTTGATGTACTGGCCAAACGCGACGAGAGCTCCAATAGTCATCTCTCCGCCCAACACATCATGGGCACCGACGAGCAAGACCAAGATCGGCCCTAAGCCGAGGAAAAACGAGGAGCAGGAATGTCTGGTCGAGCTAAATATCGCACGCTTTACTTCAAGATCGCCAAGATCGCTTACCTCTTTTTTAGTGTCCTTAGTCGTATTGGTTACTTGGGCAAAGGCTTGCACTACCTTCAAATTCTGGTACGTTTCTACGAAGCGAGCCGTGAGAAGACTTCTGCGTTCGGTGGACATCTGGGTGTATTCTAAGAGCTTAGCTTGGGTAAATTTTGCTATTAGATAAAAAAAGGAAGTCCCACTACACAGATAAGGAACAGCTTCAGATTCATCCATCCAAGGATGCCCACAATAATCACCAATCGCAACCCATTTTTCGCTACACTTAACAACGTTTGAGTCAGGACTTTCTGAACATTGCCGCAGTCTGTCATCGTCCGATACGAAAGGTCAGCGGCATTAAAGTCGTACAGATTGAAGTACGGTATCTCTATTATTTTTTTGGCGAGTTCTCCGCGCAACTTCAGCATGATGTTTTTGCCTATATGGGCACTCAGTAGGCGAGAGAGTACGGACAGTACCAATCGCACGATCATCAGGCCGAACATGCCAAATACAATCCAGATCAGCAGCTCGCCATTGTGCTCTAGGAGCACTTTGTCAATCAGCGTCTTGGTTAATAGCGGATACACAAGCACAGCCGCTATCGAGATGCAGCTAAGGATCAGGGCCAAAAGCTGGAGCCGCCATTCCCAGCCGATGTACTTGAAATACGGAGTCAGTACGCTGAGCAGGTTCGCGTTTTTCTTAAGCTTCATGGTATAGCCCTGTTTGATTCTTGTTTAACTAATCGCACACTAGTATCGTGCAGATTGTAGCAGTCAGACCCGTTCTGATATGGGTCTGAATGCACTATCAGCGAAAGACAACAATCTCTGAGTGCCTCTAAATCCAACTCTCGTTTCTCTCGGTAATGCCTGAGACCGTTTTGTAGATGGGGTATAAGACTCAATGGGATAGCATCGGCATATTCAAAAAGATCGAGTTCAAATTTGCCATGCTTCCTAGCCTCAAGGTTGTATGTCTTGTAGGTAAAAAGCTCAAACAACACCCCACATAGCGCATAGTGATCCGTTTCCTGTGTGAATTGCTCAAACCGCAAAACCTGCTCGACAGGCGCATAGGCGGGACTATACTTCCCCATCTTATATTCTTTTTCTACCGGATGGGGTGCTCCAGCTATTACCGTCGTCTCAAAATCGACGAGCGTTACCCCCAACTCGCTCAAGCCGACAGAGAACGGATCCCGCGGACACACCATGACATTGCCGGGATGGAGATCGAGAAAGACCTTGCCCTTAGCGTGTAACAAGCGGACTGCTTCCGTCAGCTTGGCCGCGATCCACAGCTTCATGTCGAGAGGCAGCTCTTGCAGAGGCTGCTCGCCACTATACCTTGGATAGTACTTATGCAGCGACTGGCCCTCGACGAACTCGTACACGTAGTACTCAATTTTGTAGCGCGTCGGGATTATGCCTTTGCAGTAGTATTTAACCGCTATTCCCTTTTCGACGGGCTTCGCGAAACTTTCGTGTTCCAACTCTCGGGTAACATTAAACTCATTGTCGCAAAAAGACTTGTCAGCCAGCCGACGAGACCGCGAACCCACTTTGTCTTCGCTTGCTGTCTCTAGGTCGCTGAAAAGGCCGATCTCTTGGCCCGGTAGGACGTATTTTATGAATACCTGCTTTCCGGTCAGAGTATCTTGGGCGGCGAGGATATTAGGACGGCTTGTAGAAGGTCTCTTGGGGGAGAGCCTATATTTCCCGAACCGGCGAATTGGACGCCGCCGCGCCGGTACGACTTTGGGCTCGAGGACACAGATGGGCATGCTGCGGAAAATCCACTTTGCACATTGGCGAATGTACCTGTTGATTTCCATGTTAGCCTCCTTTATGGGCAACCGCAGTAAGTTCTTGAGTACATCCGTTAGTGGGACACATCAGCGACCACTCTTTTCGATGCACAACTAGCCAAGAAACGACGACGGCTCTCCTCTATGTCGTCGGCAGATTGCTCGACCATAAAATCGCCGATGTGCCCCAAATTATCGACGCAGAGCATGACACCATAGACTTCTTTCGATCCGAGCAATTGTAGTAACGATTTCGGCACGTGCTTCTTTTTTATCGTAACAGGTTTTCTTTTTGGAGCGTACGAGATGCTTATCTCCATCACCTTGATCAGGCTCTCCTCCCCTTCAAACGCGCCAATGTAGAGCGGCTCGTTTCCAATCCCCAGATTGCTTTCGTACCAGTGTCCAAACATATCGCGGTAACAAGCACTGCACTTTGCCTTGTCGTCGAATAGCATAATTATATCGCCGTCTCGTTGGATAAAATCTCCCAAGCGGACTACCTCTACCCCCTGTCGAATAGGCAAATCGCCCAAAGCTAGCCCCAGTACCCGCTCACCCACGGCCTCCAAGGCGACTTCCCTCTTTAACTCCTCAATCTCGTGCTGGCACTCGTTCCTACCTTGGTTCTTGCCAACCAAGAAAGATATCCCTATGGCTAGGGGCACCAGCAGCATAACAGCTAATCGTCTGATATGTGTCATCATTCACTCCTTGTTATCGGGATTAACCATTGTTCGGGTCTCAGACCGCACTCTTAGGCATCCGAAACCGCGATTCGGTACACCTTTACCACTGGATCGGCTAGGTTGCCAGAATCGTCGATGTAAGGCTTTTGCCACATATAGAGCAGGCCCTCGTCGGCAGTGCCGACCAACCAGCCATAATCGGAATCAATGCGGCCGATTCGTCTGAATTGGTCGTCATATACTAGATAGTAGCCGAGTCCTTCGCCTTCTTCCTTCATCGCTTCAGTCTTGGGAGCCTCGACGAGCACGATGTACAGATCTACCTCCTGCAAATAGTGCAGATCTACGAGATGGGCCGCATTCGCCCATTCTGCGACGAAACGCGGGTCATGTTTAGAATCTACCTCGCTGAACAGGTCCTTTGAGACCTGCCGCTCGTCCACCAAGTATTTGCCGACGAGTTGTCCCTTGTTGATGTCATATACGCGCAGGGCATTGTCCAGATTCGTCGTTGCTACCAAGCTGTCGCCTTTCAAGACCATCCCATCGTTTCCGTACTTTCGCCGCAACGACATATTGTCAACAGCAAGCAGCCCGTATTCGACGTCCTCTGTCGGTCCCACTCTGAACAGAAAACGCCCCCTCGATACCAGCTTGGCATACCTGCCCGCGCTGTTGTACTCCATCTTTTCCACGTACCACCAAGGACGCTTCTCCACGTACTGTTTGTCCTTGTCAAACTCGTACGCGTATCGGCTATCCAATACGATGAGACCACCGCTCGGCGTTCCGATGAGATATTTCGGCTTGGTGAAGTTTCGGCCCTCTCCTTCCAAGTGGCGGTACTCATCAATGACGAGTCCATCCGCTGCTACCTCGACGACATTTCCGCTCTTTTTGTCCGCAACGACCAGCGTTCCGTTCCCACTGGGCAACACGTGAGTAGCACTGACCAGTTTCTTCCCGGTCTCGGCCCGCAGGACGAGAGTGCTCTCTTCCCACAAGTCCATTTTGAGCGGCGAAGGTCCCGCCTGTTGCACCGGGAAATCCGCCTCTGGATCAGCATCGCAACCCCAGATCGCGAGTACGGCGAAGAACACAATGGCTGCTTTTAACATGGCTATTCCTCCAGACGGTTACTGTCGAAGTAATCTTCGACGAGATTGACCACCCGATTCACGCCGGCGGGAAAACTGATACACACGGCGGGAAGGCCGGTTGCATGATTCAATCTGCTTTCCATAGCATCCACTTGCGCCTTGTCCAGCACCCGCTCTTTTGTGATGGGCCGACCTATTCCCTGCGAGATTTGCCGCTGCCTCGCGATGAACGCCAACGCTATGGTGTCGGCCTTGCCTAGCCCTCTAAGGACTGCTAGGCAATCCTCAATGTGGTCCAACTCATCGAACTCGTTGACCAGTAGCACGTAGGCATCGGGGGCTGTGCCGAACATGGTTGCTATCGCGGGCAGCGAATACAGACTGTGCTTCATCGACAGGGACGGCAGTGTCACCCCAGATTGAGCACCGACCAAGACGATGTCAGGGGCGGATTGGGCGATGCCGACCATGGCACTCTGCAAGAGGGTCACATGCCCCTCCATGGGAATATCCACGCTGACCAGCCCCTCGTATCCGTTGGGGAAAGTGTAGTCGGCTCCCAACAATTCGCCTTGGTGTTCTGTGGCGAGCCAACTCGTCGTGTAGCCCCTTCTCTTGAGTTCTTGCCGTATCAAAAGTTGAGCCGTGACTTTCCCTTGGTCCTGCGAAGTACCAAAAATTCCCAACACCGGGCAGGTGATCGGTACATTTGGGTCAAAGGCACCAACCAAGGCGCGATAGACCGCCTTATCTACGACCGGCGCGGCCAAGCGCAACCCGCGCTTGGCGAACAACTCGGCATAGGATGCTTCATAGAGCAAGCACGTGCGCGACAAGCTATAGACGTTGCATTCCTTGCTCAGACAGACCTCTAGTGCTTCCTGTAACAAATCTTTCCGCTTGGCCTCACTGTAGACGTCCAAATGGCCTATGATCAGCGTATCGACGCCCGCTAAAGCCTCTTCCAACACCAACTGGACCGATGCACCGATAGGTTCCGCGCCGATGGCCTCGCCCGCGTCCAATCCTTTCAGCTTCGACGGGGGGATATCCACGACGCTGGCGATTTCAAACGACAACTGGTCGGCAAAGCGGACCAAGGACCTCATTTCTTTGTTGAAAGGATATAGGGCTGCCCGCCCCATCCACCCGATGTCGGGTTGTATCAACTCTTTCGCCCGGATAGCCGCACCGCTGCTCCAAGTTGGCCTCACCTCAATGCCGCTTTGGTGAACCATGGGCGGCGCGGTCTCCGCAGAAAAGTGGTGGAATTGTTCCTCTATAAGACCTCCCTGCCTACGTCGCCGCTGCTCTAGGAGCAAGACGATGCCCGACATTCTCGCAGCCGCAAAACTCGCTGCGGCGATTAGTGCTTTTTTCCCTGCCTTCCACGCGACGCGTTGCCTATCGCCGCGTGCTGTGAACTGGACAACAGCGTCTGGATCGTAGAAATAGCCGTACTGGCCCCGAACCCGACCGCCGTTGACGCCATACACGCAATCGAACTTGGCCGGTGCCGAAAGCAGGGCCGGATCGCGATTGGCACTGACTAGCAATACGCCAGCATCGCTCAAATTCCGGCAGGCCGCATATAGTTCGTCCTCCCAGTCGCACTCTAGCGTTCCCAAGCTCAGATTGACCACATCAATCCCCATTTCCTTGCACTGGTCCAAGGCTTGGAGGACGACTTCGGGATACGCTCGCAACTCCTCTCGGAAGACTTTGATGCTGCTGATCGTCGCATCCGCGGCGGCTCGTGCAATCAGCTCAATGCAAGCGGTTCCATGGCCGATCTCGTCCACGCCCTCTTGCGGCCCTCCTTTGCTCCCCGTCAAGTCGATGACCTCGCCCACCGCGATGTCCAGCGACTTGCCTAAGCCGCTGTCTATGACCGCTACGTGCATACCCTCGCCGCGGTACGACGCCAATTCGTGCGTGGGATGCTGACTCAACGCGCTCATGGTTCTTCTTACCTCTCTTTTGGCCTTGTGTTGTCATGGCCTTTATGCAGCAGAAAAGCAAAGCGTGTGCCACATTCTATAACTCGTTGAAAAACAAGAGAATGCGCTGTATCTCCCCGTAGAGGATGCCGTCGCTACTGTCCGCTGGTGATACAGGGGTGTCCGCTGGCGATACACTTGGGGAGAGGAGCCTAGGAACTGCTGTTACGCCTCGGCCCCGCATCGTCGGTGTAGGGGCGTCTCTTGTGGGCGCCCACGATCCTCCGCGCACACACCGCGAAGCGGGCGTTGCCCCTACAAGGCGGAATGGCAGCACGTAATCCCAATTTGCAGTGCCGATGTCCTATGGTCCGGCATGTTCTGCCCGTCCGCAATGAACAAAACGGCATAACATCAGTCAGCTACTGCTGTTACGCAGTCCGCTTTCATGGGGTCGTGCCCTTCGACAAGCTCAGGGCACATCTTCGACAAGCTCAGGGCACATCTTCGACAAGCTCAGGGCACATCTTCGACTGTGGGCTGAGCTTGTCGAAGCCCACGCACGGGACAACGCCCAAGGGGCCGACGGCGGAACGTCAGTTATTGACTTTAGGGTACGGACCCGTTATAAGTCTAGTCAGAACGAAACGGAGAACCCATGCCCGCTAAACCCGCCCGCATCCTCGTGGTGGACGACGACCCAGATATCCTCGTCGCCGCCCGCTTGCTCCTCAAGCAGCAGGGCTACCAGGTCCGCACCGAGACCTATCCCCAAGCCATTCCCAAGGCCCTCGAGCAGGAGTCGCCGGCCGTCGTCTTGCTCGACATGAACTTCACGCAAGAGGCGACCAGCGGTCGGGAGGGCTTCTACTGGCTCCAGCAAATCGGCGAATTGGACCCAACCGCCATCGTCTTGTTGATCACCGCCTACGGCGACGTGGAAATGGCCGTGCGCGCCATCAAGGAGGGGGCCGTCGATTTTGTGCTCAAACCTTGGCAGAACGCCAAGTTGCTCGCCACCGTGTCTGCGGCCGTAGAACTGCACCGCTCGCGCCGCGAAACCCACCACCTGCGCTCGCGTCAGCAGCGGCTTGCCGCCGACCTCGACCAGCCCTTTGGCGACCTCATCGGCCAAGCCCCAGTCCTACAGGATGTTTTCCAGACCATAGACAAGGCCGCCCCCACCGACGCCAGCATCCTCATCCTCGGCGAGAACGGCACAGGCAAGGAGCTAGTGGCGCGGGCCATTCACCGCCGCTCGGCGCGGGTCGACGAAGTCTTCATTGCCGTCGATATGGGGTCGCTGAGCGAAAGCCTGTTCGAGAGCGAGCTTTTTGGCCACGTCAAAGGGGCCTTTACCGACGCCCGCAGCGACCGCGCCGGCCGCTTTGAAATCGCCTCTGGCGGCACCCTGTTCCTCGACGAGATTGGCAACCTGCCCCTTTCTTTGCAGGTCAAGCTGCTGGCGGCCCTGCAAAACCAGCAGGTCGTCCGCGTTGGGGCCAACCAGCCGGTGCCGGTGGATGTGCGCCTCATATGCGCCACCAACCAGCCCATCCACGAAATGGCCGCGGCCGGCACCTTCCGCCAAGACTTGCTCTACCGCGTCAACACCGTGGAAATCCACCTGCCGCCCCTGCGCGAGCGGCCCGAAGACATCGCGCTGTTGGCCCGCCACTTCCTTGACCTGTATCGGGCTAAGTATCGCAAGGCTGTGACCGGCCTAACCGCCGCGGCCCTGGCCCACTTGCGCCAATACGCTTGGCCGGGCAATGTGCGGGAATTGCAGCACACGGTGGAGCGCGCCGTCATTATGAGCGAGGGAAGCCGACTGACTGCTAATGACTTTCCGCTTACGGCGACCCCGCCGCCCGGGGATTCCGTCGCCTTTGACAGCTACAATCTCGAAGACGTCGAGCGCGAGGTCATCGCCCGAGTGCTGCGCAAGCACCAAGGCAATGTCAGCCAGACCGCCCGAGAACTCGGCTTGACCCGCACGGCCCTCTATCGCCGCATGGAGAAGTACGGCCTGTGAGAGGGGTTTTTGTTCGTTATAAAGGAAGCATTCAATGGCTGAAGTACTCGATTTCACCCAACCTCATCTGTTGAGAAATGAAGAGGAATACGATATCGCGATCGCTGAAATCGATGCCCTGCTCGCCGCCGATCCCCCACCTAGCTCCGAAGGGTATGAGCGGCTAGAGTTTTTATCGGTTCTGGTGCAGGCTTACGAAGAGGCTCATGTACCTATCTACGAGCAGCCTACGCCCCAAGAATTGCAGAGTATGTTCAATCAAGAACAGGAGGAATTATGACCGATCTACAGACCGAATTCGTGGCAAAACCAGCAGTACGCACAAACGACAAGACGCACCATCGCGGCAATACCAAAACACGACAGCTAGTATCCGCTTGGTTGGCCGACGAGTCCGGCTATGACGAGACAACGTGGCCAACTCTCAAGCAAAATTTGCAGGCCAACCGCTCCGGTCATTGACGTAGTCTTGTTCGATGCTGGCATCTTGGGACAGGTGTCTCATCCACGGCGGAATCTCGCGGTCGCTCAGTGGTTTGACCGACTGTTGACAACGGAAATAACGGTTATGATTCCCGAAATTGCTGACTACGAAGTGCGCCGTGAGTTAATTCGCGCCCAACGTCAGGTGGGCATTTTTCGTCTCGATCAACTCAAACAAGCCCTGCCGTACCTGCCTATTACCACCGCCGTTATGCTGCAGGCGGCCCAACTATGGGCCGAAGCAAGACAACGCGGTCGCCCAACGGCTGATTCCAAAGCACTGGACTGTGATGTAATTCTTGCAGCGCAAGCTCGGGAAGTCGGAGCCACGGTCGTCACAGACAATATCGGCCATCTCTCGCTGTTCGTGGAGGCTAAAAGTTGGCGCGACTTCCGGTTAGCAGAGTGAATTGAGGACGCATTTGGGCATTCCAGCGGATTTACTGCTAGGATTTCCGCGGTAACATGACCTCTAGGGACCTCTGGCGCCGCCTAATGCGAGGGGCCCGCGCCTTCCGCACGCGGGTCGTGCTGCGCGTCGTCTTGCTCGGAGCCACGTTGTGGCTGCTGTTCTATATAATAGAAAGAGGGTGGAATCACCCGGCCGCCCTCATCGCCGTCGGCCTCGCTCTGCTCTACCAGCTCTACGCCTTCGTTCACTACGTCGAGCGCACCAACCGCGATCTAGTGCGCTTTTTGAACGCCATCCGCTACGCCGACTTTTCGCAGAGTTTTGTTTCCGGCGGGCTCGGCTCCTCTTTTGACGAGCTCAAGACCGCGTTCAACGAAGTCCTCGACGCCTTTCGCCGGGCGCGGGCCGAAAAGGAGGAGCAGGCGCGCTACTTGCAAACCGTGGTGCAGCACATTGGCGTTGGCTTGCTTGTGTTCGATCATGCAGGCGCGGTGTCGCTGATCAACAACGCCGCCAAGCGCCTGCTGGGGGTGCCCCGCTTGGGCCACATCGCCGATCTCAGCCGCGTCAACCCCATCCTAACCACCGCCCTGCAAAACCTCGGTCCGCGGGGCCGCGATCTGGTGAGTTTGGCGGAAGTCCGACTCGCCCTGTACGCATCGGTGTTTCGCCTAGGCGACCACCAGCACACCTTGGTGGCCCTCCACGACATTGGCCCGGACCTCGACGAAAAGGAAATGGAGGCTTGGCAAAACCTGATCCGCGTACTCACCCACGAGATCATGAATTCCATCACCCCCATTGCTTCGCTGGCCGCTACCGCGGACGGAATGCTAACAGACGACGCCCTCGATGCCGAGACCACCGCAGACATCCGCACTGCGGTCAGCACCATCCAGCGCCGCAGCGAAGGCCTGCTGCATTTTGTCGAAGCCTACCGCGAGCTTACCCGCGTGCCAGCGCCGTCGTTTGCGATCGTCTCGGTAGCCGGTCTGTTCGCCCGGGTAGAGCAGCTCATGCGGCCTCAGTTCGCGGCGTCGGCGGTCGAGTTGCACAGCGAGGTCAATCCCCCCAGCCTCGACTTGACCGCCGACGCCGAGCAAGTTGAGCAGATTCTCATCAACCTGCTGAGCAATGCCCGCGAAGCCACGGCCGGCCGCGCCGGGGCCCGCGTCGACTTGACCGCGCATCTGGAGCACGACAAGGTCGTGGTTGAGGTCGCCGACAATGGCTCGGGGATCGTCGCAGAAGCGCTCGGCAAGGTGTTCATTCCCTTTTTTACGACCAAGCGCGATGGCTCTGGTATTGGGCTGAGCCTGTGCCGCCAGATCATGCGGCTCCACCGAGGGTCTATCTCGGTGCGCTCGGAACCGGGGGTGCGGACGGTGTTTGCGTTGCGGTTTTGAGGGGATCAGCGAGCGTGGTCGTCGAGCATTCTCACGCTGCGAATAGACCGTTTGGATTAATGAACTGATGTTTCGTCGGCCCCTTGTTGGCCCCCGGCGTCCTTCCCGCGCAAGAACGGACACAGGGCAACCCGCACCGGCTGCACACCAGCGGCTCTGGAGGCCTGCTTACGCAGGCAAGATAAACGCTGCGTAACGTCAGTTTCACAATCAATAGGCGGCTAGCGGCTGCGCCTTCAATACTGGCGATAGATTCGGCCCCCCTTGACCACAACCCGCGGCTCCAACTGCCGTTGGCCCGTGCGTATCTCGCCGCCTGAATCGGCCAACTGGAACGGCCCTTGGCGCACCTCGAGCACGACCGCGTCGCCCCAAGCACCTACGGCCAAGGTGCCGATCTGGGCCGGCATCCCAATGACTTGGGCCGGCACGGCGGTAACTTTGGCCAAGGCGGTGTTGAAATCCAAGCCCAAGTGGAGGAACTTGGACACGACGTTGAGCAAGTCGTATACCGGCCCGTGGAGGTTGTACACGTGCAGATCGGAGGAGATAGTATGCGGCGCAAGGCCAGCACTCAGAGCGGTCTCGGCCACCTGCCAAGAGAAGGAACCAGCGCCGTGCCCCACGTCAAAAAGCACGCCGCGCTCTACGGCCTCGTGTACCGCCGGGCGTATGTGGCCACTTTCGTCGAGGATACCGCACTTCATGCCGTGGAAGCAATGCGTGAGGATGTCCCCTTGCTGCATAACGGCCAGCACATCATCGAGACTATCGCACCAAGCGTCTTGGGGGTGGACCATAATGGGCAGCCCAGCGGCATCCGCGGCCTCGCGGGCCCGGTGCAGAGGTAGCATTCCCGAGCGCTCGCTGACGATGCTGTTGCGGGTAAGCCGCACCTTGACGCCCAAGATGAGGTCGCGGTGTTGTTCGATCATGCGGCAGGCTTTGTCCACATTGGCGTACTGCGGGATTTCAAACTCGCCGATTTCGCGCGTCAACATGCCCTGCGAAGAGATATTGAGCTGAGCCAAGATGCGCGTGTCGCTGACGTCGATGATGAACTTGCGGAAGCCGGGGAAGGTATCGGCCCCAGCCGAGCCAGCATCAACCGCGGTGGTGACGCCGCGGGCTAGGCAGGTGGGGTCAGGCTCGACGCCGAAGTGGCTGACTCCCCAATATACGTGGACGTGCAGGTCGATGAGGCCAGGGGCCACCACGTAGCCCGCAACATCGAGCGTTTGGTGCGCTTGGTCCGCAGACAGGTCGGCCCCGACCGCAGCGACTTTGCCGTCGGCGAAAGCTACGTCCAGCACCGCGTGCAACTTCTGGGCAGGATCGACTAAGGTGCCGTCTTTGAGGAGCAGATCGTAGAGCATGGCAATCTCCGAAAAGGTGTTTGGGAATGCACCAACTTACGCGCCCGGTGCTTCAAACAAGGCCAACCAATCGTCCACGCTTTGGGCCACCGACTCGGGATGGGCTTGGCTGCGGGCGATAAAACCGGGGACGTTGTCGCGGCCGCTGGGCTGCGCCGGGTCGCTGTAGCGCAGGTCGAGGCTCCAGCGGATGTGGTCGGAGTGGTTGGGGATAGAGCGGTGGATGGTCTTGTGCTGGATGAGCAGTACGCCGCCGACTTGGACCGGGCAGCTAACCTGCTCGCCGGGCGGCAGGTACTGATCGGTGATGCCCTTGAAATTAGCCCCAGGCCCCAAGCCGTGCTCGTGGCCGATGAGCGGGGCGCGATGGCTACCGGCCATGACTTCCATACAGCCGTTTTCCGGCGTGGCATCGACCAAGGGAATCCAAAAGTTGACCATGAAGGTCTCCGCAGCGTCGGGCTGCAAATAGCCCAAGTCTTGGTGCCAAGGCACCACAGTGGCGTCTTGGTTGGGCAATTTGGCGCGCAAGTTGAATTGCGGATGCGCCAGTATTTCAGGGCCGATCACGGACTCGACAATGTCGAGTAGCGCCGGTTGGGTCAAAATGGCAAACATGCCCGCGGTTTTGAGCTTGCCGTTGACTTGGCGCAACAGCGGGTCTGGGTCGGCCAACTGGGCGTGGATGTGGACCAGGCGCTTGGCAAAAGGTACGTCTGCGTGTAGATCGGACAGTTCGCCGGCCGCGTAAGCCTTCTTGGCAGCGGTATCGACGATGGCGTCGATTTCGGCGATGAGGAGGTCAAAAGCCGAAGGGTCGAGGACCTCTTCGACGAGGAGGTAGCCTTCGGTGCAGTAGAAGTCGAGTTGCGCGGGAGTGAGGCCACTCATGGGGGTTGTCCTTTCGTCGGAGGGCTGGTTGGGGGTTGGCTGTTGCCGGCACTCTGGTCGTTGCTTGGGTCCGAATCGTCATCGACCGGTGCGATGAGCATCCCAAGCCGGGCAGCAGCATCGGCTTGGCGGCGGTCGAAGGACCCGAAGGTTATCGGCACGCCTAGCGAGGATTGCAGATACTCAGCCCCCGCAAGGTGTACACTGTCATAGGCACGCACGCCGAGTTGTTCGCTCAGAGCACCGGCTCGTCGCAGAAGGGGCTGGGTGACCACGACACGGTGATAGCACTCCCAATCCCACTCCAACTCCTTCTTGCATTCCGCCAACTCTGCATCGGACAGGTCGCCCAAACTCCATTTGGCAGCCAAAGCAGATCGCGCTTCTACGTATGCTACCCACTGACAGGCGATTTCACTGGCCACATCCACCCAGCCACGTACCGTCTCGGAGCCGGCCTCCTCGACGTACAGCTTGACGAGAGCCGATGTGTCGAGAAAGAGGATCACCGTCGCTCTGCCATCACGATGTCCGCAACGCTTTTCTCGTTAAATTTGACGCGCACCGGGCGCGTGGCACCTCTCGGTTTTCCCCCGGTCCCGGCATTGATCCCCGGCAAGGTGGCCAGTCGCTCTTCCAACAGGGGAGGGGGTAGCGGCATGAGGCGGGCTATGGGCTTCCCTCTATAAGTTACGACGACTGTCTCTCCCCGCTGGACTTGCCGAATATAGCGCGACAACTCGCTCTTCAGCTCGCGTACGGATGCGTTCATTGCGATCTCCTTGTGACTACATTGAGACAATTGTAGTCACCCTGGACTCGCAAGGCAAGCGGCGATTCAGCCCGGCTTGACGGAATTCGGCGTTCCGCTATTGTATACATCTATGATGACCCGTCAGAACAACCGCGCGCAGAATAATAATAATCCTCTGGCCCCATTGCGCGTGTTCTGACGACTGACTCCAACCCAATCCGCATTCACAACCCGTCGCGAACACGCATCGCGGCGGGTTTTTCTGTTTTTAGGAGGCTACCATGCACCGCTATCGCACTCACACCTGTGGCGAACTTCGCAAGCACCACGCCGGCCAAACCATTTGCCTGAGCGGCTGGATTCATCGCAAAAGGGACCACGGCCGCATCCTGTTCTTAGACCTGCGCGACCACTACGGCATTACCCAACTCGTGATCTCGCCGGAGAATGACGTTGCGACAGTCGCGGCAAAAATTCCCCGCGAATCCGTAATCCGCGTCCTAGGCGCCGTGTGCGTACGCTCGTGCGAGACCATCAACAGCGCCATGAAGACCGGAGAAGTGGAAATCGCCGTCCGCGAGCTGGAAGTGCTCTCGCTGGCGGAGCCCCTTCCCTTTTCCGTGGCCGAAGAGTCCGACGCGGGAGAGAGCACCCGCTTGTCCTATCGCTTCTTGGACCTGCGTCGGGCCGGGCTGCACCGCCGCATTCAGCTTCGCTCGGAAGTGATCGCCAGCATTAGACGGCGCATGACCGAGATGGGCTTTGCCGAGTTCCAAACGCCCATTCTCACCAGCAGCTCGCCCGAGGGCGCCCGCGACTACCTCGTGCCGAGCCGACTCTATCCGGGCCGCTTCTACGCGCTGCCGCAGGCACCGCAGCAGTTCAAGCAGTTGCTGATGGTGTCCGGCTTCGATCGCTACTTCCAAATCGCGCCCTGCTTCCGCGACGAAGACGCCCGCGCCGACCGCTCCCCCGGCGAGTTCTACCAGCTCGACCTCGAAATGGCCTTCGTCGAACAGGAGGATGTCTTCGCTGTAGTCGAGGAACTCTTTTCCGGTCTCTTTCGCGAGTTCACCGACTGGCAAGTGACCGCGCCGCCGTTCCCGCGGCTTTCCCACGCCGACGCCATGCTGCGGTTTGGCACGGACAAACCAGACCTGCGCTTCGCGCTCGAAATCCAAGACCTCTCCGAGATTTTCGCGGGCTCCTCGTTCAGGCTGTTCAGCGACATCGTCGCAGCAGGCGGGGTCGTCCGCGCCCTGTGTGTTCCGGCACTGGCAGCGCAGCCGCGCTCGTTTTTCGACGGCCTCGAAGCATTCGTCAAAGAAGCGGGCGGCCAGGGATTGGCGTACCTCATCAATGGAGCACAAGCCACCGGCCCAATCGCCGCGGCCCTAGAACAAAACGTGCGTAGTCGCATTATCGAGGAATGCACCGCCGCGCCGGGATCGGCCATTTTCTTCGTCGCCGGACCGCCAGCCGAGGCAGCGACGATAACGGGACGATTGCGCCTGCATCTGGCAGACCGGCTCGATTTGCGGCGGAAGGGTTGCTATACATTCTGCTGGATCGTCGATTTTCCCATGTACGAATGGGACGAAGAACGCGCTTGCGTGGCCTTTTCGCACAATCCGTTTTCCATGCCGCAGGGGGGCATGACGGCGCTGGAGACGCAACCGCCGCTGGCGATCAAGGCATACCAGTACGACATCGTCTGCAACGGCCTCGAACTATCGAGCGGTGCCATCCGCAATCACAGACCAGACATCATGTACAAGGCTTTTGAACTTGCCGGACACTCGCGGCAAGACGTGGACGGCAAGTTCGGCGGCATGATCCGCGCCTTTCGCTACGGCGCTCCGCCCCACGGCGGCATCGCCCCCGGCATCGACCGCATCGTCATGCTGCTGGCGGACGAACCGAACATCCGGGAGGTCATCGCCTTTCCGATGAACCAGCAGGCGCAGGATCCGCTCATGGGTGCGCCCAGCGCGGTATCGCCCGGGCAGTTGCAGGAGTTGCACATCGCGATTCGGGAGTAATAGACGCTTGTGGCTTACTTTTTCGCGGTGTCCGCGACGCTTTCGGCCCGTTTTTATTCTTCTTGACGCCTTGGTTCCACAGTTCTATTACTATTGATGGAACGATACGAAAGGGGGATACGCGATGGCTGTGCTACGCGAGAAATTCTCCAGTCGGGCTTCTGGCCGCAGAGCGCGAAATTGCCCGCAATGCGGGCGGGACGCCCGTTAGTGTCGTGTACCAAGCACGGTGATAATCTCAGGATCACAGGAGAGTCCCCATGAACTGGCGAGATTACATTACAGTTGATCCCGAAATTTGCCACGGCAAGGCATGTATCGCCGGCACCCGAGTGCTCGTCTCCACAGTGCTGGACAATCTGGCAGCGGGACTTGATGCCGAGGCGGTGCTCCGCAGTTACCCGTCGATCACACGCGAGTCCGTTCAAGATGCTGCGGAGTTGGCCAAGGAACGAGTGCTCTCATTGCCCGGATAGCAATGTGCATGCAGTTCAAACTGGACGAAAACCTTCCCGCAGAGTTGGCTGCGCTGTTTAACGATGCTGGACATGATGCGGTGACTGTTCTCGATCAACAGCTCGGCGGAACACCTGATTCAGATCTCTTACTGATATGCGCTCGTGAGCACCGCACGATCGTCATATTTGACACCGGCTTTACTGACATTCGCGCCTATCCGCCGCGCTCATACTGTCCAATGCAAGCCTCAGCGGACAACTCTGGATCGTGGAAGAGTCAAGGATTCGGATACGGGAGTAAGCATTTTTAATGAAAGAACGCTATATGGTTACGCAGATTCTTCACCGTACTGAGGAGCCATTCCATGCCACGAGTCAGTGCTAAACGCCAGATCACGCTCCCGGCCGATCAATGCAGAGAAGTGGGGATTGAGCCAGGAGACGAATACCGCAGCTTTGTTGCCGATGGTCGCATCACCATCGTGCGGAAAGTTTCCGGCGCGGCCAAGGGCTTCCTCCGGCACGTGGCAGGGAACCCAGCCATCAGTGACCTAGAGTCCCTGCAAAGCGCACTGGACGAGTCAGCACTTTGATCGCCATCGATACGGTTGCCACCGGGACGAGCACTAGCGCGAGCAACAGTACGGCTATTGACAGTCTCATCTGTCCATTCTCCTTGGTTGAGCGAGTTTCACCGCTGATGCAACTTACCGCGTCCTTACCTGCAAGTTAACCGTTCCTTCCGTCCCAACCAATCAACGCGCATACCCATCGGGATTATCCCGCCGCCAGTTGGGCTGGTAGCCTTCCTCGGCGTCAAAGCCATACGACGGCCCAATCTGGTTTGCAGACCGCCAAGGCCAAGCCTGACCGCCGATGATGCGGAACTGATCGCCCTTGCCACAGAGCCAGTAGAACATGTGGGCGTAGTAGCGCGCCGTGCCGTGCCCGCCGTAATACGCGCTCTGGCCATCAAAGTCCTCCTCGACGATCCAATCGCGCTGAGGAGCTGCCGTGCGCCAGTAATTGTACTTGAGCATCCGCCGCAGTCCCGCGGCGGTGGACTTGCCGCGGCGGTGCATGATGCTCTGATGGTGGATGCCAATGGTGCCGGCCGGGCCGTCGCAAAATACGCCCCCTTCTTGGCGGTCGCGGCGACCCGGTTGGATGTGCGATCCCGGTACCAGTTCGGTCGGGCCCAACTCCACGGGCGTGTCCTGCGGAAAGTAGAAGACCTCCAAAAAGCGCAGCTCCGGGCCATAGATGTGGTCGGCATCTTGGTGCCAGCCTTGGGCTTCCTCTGGGCATTCGACCCGATGGTGGCTCGCCAAGACCGGCAGGCCGACGTTGGGGCCCAAAAGCGAGCGCATGGCACCGGCTAATTGGGGGTTGAGCAAGACGTATTCGACGAACCAGTCCTCCAAGAAGATGGAACTCGGCTCGTGAGTAAAGCGGATGCGGTCGAGATCGGCTGCGGTCAGGCCGTCGGGGATGTAGCTCGGATTGGCTGGAATATCGCCATCGAGCCAAGCACAGGTGCGTTGGTTGATGTGGTCGGGCACGACGCCTTTGAGCAAAAGATGGCCCTCGCGGCAAAATTCGAGAACCGCGGAGTCGGTGAGCGTCGGCGCGCAGTCAAAGGTGCGTTGGCATGGGTCGTAGTGCATGGTCTCCTCCTGCGATAGTGTTGTCATGCGCTAGTGCTTACAAGCTAGCCAAATCCCGGCCATCTCGTCCACCCCGTCCATCCTGTTCATCTTGGTCCATAAATAGTTATACTCTTACTCGTACTCGGCAACATTAAACGGAGCACGTCATGGCGGAACGACAAAGAAAAATTGTCAGCGGCGGATTGCACATTGATCGGCGGCTCTACGCCCTCGTCGCCGAACAGATTGCACCCGGGACGGGCGTGGCTGTCGATCACTTTTGGACGGCGTTGGGAAAGATCGTCGAGGACTTGGGGCCAAAGAATCAACAGTTACTTCAGCGCCGCGCCGCCTTGCAGGCCCAGATCGACGCCTATCACCAACAGCGGCGCGGTCAGCCGCTGGACTCCGAAGGCTACCGGGCCTTTCTCAAAGAGATTGGCTACTTGCTGCCCACAGGCACCGCCCAGCCGATCCGCACGGA
>RKRN01000048.1 GCA_007571365.1 Candidatus Latescibacterota bacterium | reverse complement strand
CAGGGCGGGCGTCTCCCGACGCGCAAATGCTTGGGCGAGGTGGTCGCAGCGCTCGTTGTTTGGGTCGCCGGCATGGCCGCGGGTGTACTGCCATTGGACGGCCGGCGTATTAAGCTGGTCTAGCGTACGCCACAGGTCTTGATTGAGCACGGGCTTGTTGGCGGCCGTGCGCCAGCCGCGCCGCTTCCAGTTGTGAATCCACTCGGTAATGCCGCGGCGCAGGTACTCGCTGTCGGTGACGAGCTTGATCGCCGCGTCGGCCGGAGCGGCTTTGAGGCCCTCGATGGCCGCTTGCAACTCCATGCGGTTGTTGGTCGTCTGCGCGACAAAGCCGCCCAGTTCCACGACGCGGCCATCGCCGTAGAGCAGCCGCGCCGCCCAGCCGCCTGGCCCTGGGTTGAACGAACAAGCACCGTCGGTGAAAATGGTCAGAGGTTGGAGCACGGGGATTGCCTTTGTTGGGGGTGGGCGGTTGCTGCACACCGGCGTCGGCGGATCCTTTTTGGGACAGACACATAGGTCTGTCCCTACGGTTCGACCAGCGCAGGGTACGCCGCAGGCCGCTGTGGGCTGAGCTGGTCGAAGCCCATCCAAGGGCTGACGGCTTCTAGCGCCACTGCGTAATAGCAGTAAATAAAACACGGCGATGCGGGCGGAGGCAATTGAAGCGGGTATTTTCGGGTGCCATTTGTGCCCAAGGGGATTGCCGTTAGATTAGGGGCTTCCTTTATCCGAACCGCAAAGAGAAAATGCACTATGGCAGCGTATGATGTGGTAGTTATCGGCGGTGGCCCCGGCGGGTATTCAGCCGCCATTCGGGCGCGGCAGTTGGGGTTAAAAACCGCGCTGGTCGAGGACGCCAAGCTGGGCGGCACTTGTCTCAACTGGGGCTGCATTCCCACCAAGGCCCTGCTCAAACAAGCCGAGGTGTACCAGCTTTTCTCGCGCGCCGACGAGTTCGGCTTGCGCGTGGATAAGCCGGCCGTGGATTGGGAGGCCGTCATTGGCCGGAGCCGCCAAGTCGCCGCGCAGTTGTCGCAAGGCGTGGCTTATCTGATGCAAAAAAACCAAGTCGAGGTGGTTGCCGGCCGGGGCCGGTTGACGCCCGGCCGCCAAGTCGCGGTTGCCGACGCTGCGGGCGAGGTGGTGGCCGAGTTGGACGCCGCGCATGTGGTGCTGGCCACCGGCGGCCGCCCCAAATCCATTCCGGGCGTGGAGCCAGATGGCGAGCGAATAGTCACCAGCCGCGAGGCCATGGTCTTAGCCGCCCAGCCCGCCTCTCTCGCCATCATCGGGGCCGGGGCCATCGGCGTGGAATTCGCCTATTTTTACCGCGCCTTTGGCAGCGAGGTGCTGCTGTTGGAAGCGCTGCCGCAGGTGTTGCCGCGCGAAGACCAAGAGATCGCCGCCGGGCTGGCCGAGAGCTTGGCCCGGCAGGGAATCGAAGTGGTGACCGGAGTTAGGGTCGAAGAGGTCAAAAGCCAAAAGCGCCAAGTCGCGTTGCGCTACCGAGTCGGCGAAAATGAGCAGACGCGGCGCGTAGAGCGAGTGCTGATTGCCACTGGCGTCGAGGGCCATATCGAGGAGTTGGGGCTGGAAGCACTGGGCATCCGCACCCGCGTTGGCGCCATTGTGGTGGACGAGCGGATGCAGACCAGTGCCAAGGGCATCTACGCGATTGGCGATGTGGTCGGCCCGCCGCTGTTGGCGCATGCGGCCGCGCAGGAAGGGATTGCAGCCGTTGAGTTTATAGCGGGCCGCGACCGACCCACCTTAGATCCGCGCCACGTGCCCAACTGCATCTATTGCCAGCCGCAAGTAGCCAGCGTCGGCCTGAGCGAAAGCCAAGCGCGCGAAGCGGGTTACGACGTCAAGGTTGGGCGCTTCCCGTTTGTAGCCAGCGGCAAGGCACAAGCCGCCGGGGAGACTGAAGGGCTGGTCAAACTGGTTTTTGATGTGCGCTATGGCGAGCTGTTGGGTGGGGCTATTCTGGGGGCTGAGGCCACGGAATTGATCGCCGAGCTGACGCTGGCCCTGCGGCTCGAAGCCACCTATGAAGAGCTGTTGCTGACCCCGCACGCCCATCCGACGCTTTCTGAGGCCGTGATGGAAGCGGCCGGGCAGGCGTTTGGCGAGGCGATTAATTGCTGATGTTACGCGGTCCGTACCTTTCGACCAACTCAGGGTACACTTTTAGGAATAGTACCCTCTCGCATAGGAGTGCGGGCGTCTCGCCGGCATTGCGGGCCAGAGGCCCGCACTCCCAGGGGGCCAGGAGACCAACTGCGTAGCGTCAGTTAGGAATTAGGAATGAGTAAGGTAGAGTCGCTATATAGCGGTTGCGGCATAGAGGCTCCCACGCTGCCAGCGCTGGACCAGCTCCTGCCGGCTGAGCCGCTGCTGTTGATGGGGGCTGGGCCGGTGCCAGTGGCGGCCGAGGTCGCGCGCGCTGGTGGCATGGTCATCAACCACTTGGGGCCGACGATGGATCGGCTGGTCGAACACATCAAGCAGTTGGCTGGCTATGCCTTTCAGACGGCCGACGAGCACATCTTGGGGGTTGGGGGGCCGGCATCGGCGGCCATGGAAATGGCGATGGGCAACCTGCTGTGGCCGGGCCGCCGCGCCTTGGTGCTGCAAAACGGCTGGTTTAGCGGGCGCTTTGCCGAAATGGCCAGCGGCGTGGGTGCTGAAGTCGAAGTGCTGGCCGTGCCCGAAGGGCAAGCGGTCTGTGCCGAGCGCGTGGCCGAGCGTCTTAAGAGTCAGCACTACGACGTGGTGACGATGGTGCAAGGCGAGACCTCTAGCGGCGTTTGCACGACCGAGCTACCAGCGATTGCTCGCTTGTGCCGCGAGCACGGGGCGCTGGCGGTCGTCGATGCGGTCTGCACCTTGAGCACCATGCCTTTGGAAAAGGACGCTTGGGGTATTGACGTGGTGCTCACCGGCAGCCAGAAGGGTCTGTCGGCGCTGCCGGGCGTGGCGCTGATCGCCTTTTCCGCTGCGGCGTGGGAGCAGGTGCAGCAGCATCCTGGCCCCAAGCCACACTGGTGTTTGGATGCTTTGCGGGCACAAAGCTTTTGGCAGCACCACCAGTACCATTACACGGCCCCGGTCTCCGGGCTGTTGGCTTTGCACGAGGCGCTGCGGCTGGTCTGCGAGGAGACGCTGGAGTGCCGCTTTGCGCGGCATCGGCACTCGTCGCTGGCCCTGCAAGCGGGCATTGAGCAGATGGGGCTGGTGCTGGCCGCGCCGCGTCGCATCCGCCTCAACTCGGTGGTGGCAATCCGAGTGCCGGCTGGGGTCGATAACGCTCGGATGCGCACCGATATGTCAAACCGCTTTCACGTCGAAATCTCCGGGGCCTTTGGCCTCGACATCGTGCGCATCGGCCAGATGGGCGAGCAGTGTCGAGCACCCCATTTGTTCCGCGTGTTGCACGCCTTGGGCGGTGCTCTAGCGCGCGAAGGAGCCAATGTGGATACTAGCGCCGGGATGGCGGCGTTGGAGTACTCTTTGGCGGGGTATGCAGATGACCTGATGTGAGGGTATAGCTCTTTGCCCGCCGCGTCGGTTATTCTATCTGCTAAAAGCATCTTGGGCAAACAGGCAGTAGAGCGGAGGTGGCCGTGAATAATAGTTGGAAGTCGTTGGCTCTGTTTGTGCCTAGTCCCTCAACTCTTATCCGATTGGTTTCTCAACTCAAAAACAAAAGAAAAAAGACATGAATGTACGCTTAATTCAGGAACAAGTCTCCCTTGAAAGCCAAGTCAAGTTTGCTGTGCAAGGTGGCCGAGACATATCGGGCAAGCTCATAGAAATCGGGCTGGAGCACATCAAAATTGAAGTTGAGGAAAACCAGCTACCAGTCGTAATTCCCATTGAGCAGGTGAGCTATTTTCAGCCTCTAAAAGACATCTCGCAAGATGGGAAGAATGACGGGGATATGGAGATGCGGCTAGATGCGCCAAAATCTGAGCTTGTCGAACATGCCAGTGAGCACGTTGATGAGAGTTCTACCAACGGTTCAACTACTGAGGAAAAACCCGAAGTCGATTCGTCTAAAAATTCAAAGACGGACGGGTTAGCGGATAGCGAGATTGAGATCGAAAAGAGATTGGTTGAAATAGAAACACGCTTTCAAGCTAAGTGTCAAAGCGCGAAGCTAGAGATAAGAGAGCCAGACTTCATACTGCCAGAGGCAGAGTTGGGTGACAAGCAGAAGAAAGGTGCTGCTAAAACATGGGATCGAATACAAAATAAATACCAACATGCAAAGAAAATTAATGAGTTGAGTACAAAATTTGGTCGCATCCAGCCTATTATCTCCGAACTCAAGAACTTAGCGAAGAGTCTTCCAAACTCCATAAGCATAAAACGCCACCTTGCATATTTATACATGCTTTCTGGTAATCGACAGGAGGCACTTAACTTTTATAGAGACACCGCAATCCATTCGCAACAGGGAGATGATTGGTATAACCTTGCTGCCGTTGCCCAAGAAACTGCAAACGAGGAACTTGTTTGCTATGGCTTGGGACAGGTCTTCCAGAAATCACCGCTCATAGATGAACTAAACGCTTGGTATATGTATGTACATCTGCTGATTGAGTTTGATGGATATAGGGAGTTGGATTTGCTTTGTCAAACCGAGACCAACATTCTTCTAGAAACCACGGTTTATATACTCAGAGCAGCAAAACAAGAAACAATATCAAGAGAAATTTTGAATAGGTCTATAGGTGGTGATATTTCTATTCCCTTTTTGCAACAGACTTTGAATGCTCTTGATGAACAACCAACAGAAAATTATCGAAAAATTACTGAAGAGATTAGCAATATGACAAAAGCATCGTATTATATAAAAGAGAATCAATCACTACACAATCATGATCCCGATCAAGAGTCTGATAGGCTAATTAAGCGAGTCAATCGTTGGAAGAGAAATTTAGATTTTAGAAAAAATAAAAACTCAAACAGAACAATTCGAAATTGGTACGAACTCGCTGAAAATGCAGCGGATATTGGAGAATACGGAGAAGCTATTTCGCATATAAAACAGGTCCTATTAATCGATAAGAACTATCTAAAGGCACAAGAAAATTATGAAAAATGGCGAGAGTACGAGAGAATAAGAGGGGTTCCAAAAGGTTCAAATCCCTTCGCCTTTGCTAAGAGGGCACAGTTAATTGAAAAGGATTTAGATAGAGCCGAGAATTTTTTCCGCCAAGCTATTTCACAAAACGATAATTTGGAAGCTGCTGTGAATGATTTAGCAGCACTCTTATCTCAATTAGATCGTTGTGATGATGCTATTCAAATTATTGAACAAAATCGTTCTCGAATCCACAATTGGGAATCATTGAAAAAATTGGAAAATGTGCTGCTAAGTACTTACATGAAAGCTAATAAATACGGTGAAGCGATTAAGATTTTGAAAAAACAACTCAAGTATGCTGTGATATCAAATAACAAAAAAGATAACGCAATAAGAACTTTTGGGCTTGACAGGCGAGGTATAAGCCATACATTAAAAGCGTTGCGACAATCTTGACATATCTCATATTCTCCAAAAAGGAGA
>RKRN01000197.1 GCA_007571365.1 Candidatus Latescibacterota bacterium | reverse complement strand
GACTTCATCTTTAGTAAAAAATAATCGCTGGACATGTGAATTTCTCCTTAAAGTAGGGTTAGTTGGCGGAGGAATTAAGCCCTGTAATACTTATTCCGATTTTTTTTAATGATGTCCTCTCAGTACAAGATCGCCAGCGGCCAGCGTCGTCGTGTGAGAATATGGGACGCAGTAAACATCTCTCAGGTCGTCGATCTTCAGGAACATCATTCCAGTCCGAGCGAATAAAAACAAGATCGGCCGTAGTCTTGATACCCACCCTCACTTTGACGAGGTCGCTAATTCGGCATTTTGCCGCCGAGTTTATTTTATCAATCCATTTTTTTTCAGAAGCAGTTAGCATCTGCCAAGGCTCGGACGACGAATTAGCAAAGGAAAGCACCCCGGTTGAAAGCCTGAACCGCGTTGTAGACACGAGGTACTCACCGTCGGATTTTCGCTTCAGCACATCATATACTGAATCGACTTTGGTGGGTTTTGCTAGATGAGTACGAGTACGCGATTCGTAAATCCTGACGAACCTACTCTGTGTACGGGATTTTAGCAGAAAACGCGAGGCCTCAGGGACTTTTCTGGCAATCAAGATAGCTGGCAGAACAGCGGCCTCAAAAAGTTTAGTATCGCCGAGGTCAATCAATTCGACGATCTCGTACTGTTCGGCTATGAATTTTCTGATCGATGCTCCGCTGCGCGTCGAAATGAAGCGATTGGACGTAATGATACCTATAATGCCATTGTCCTTCAGGCACTGAGTCATTGCTACCACGAAAACCTGATACAGATCAATTCTGCCTTTTAAGCCGAATGCTCTTGACAACATCTGCGCTTTATGAGCACCGAGATTTTGAGTTCTTACGTAAGGCGGATTGGCGATTACAATATCTACGGGCTTTGAAGGACTGTTGGCAAATAGTCCCACCTGTCCCTCTAAGCCGATGTACCGTTCGAGAAAATCCATTTTCTTCAGACGGTTCGATTTTGAGAGAAATGCACCGAGTCTCTCCTCGGCTTTCTCGATAGATGAACTGTCGATTTCTATCCCGGTAAAGATGCTATTCCTTAGTATGTTGTTCGGCAAGGCTTCCGCTAGAGCAACAAGTAGTTCTCCGTCGCCACAGGCGGGGTCCAGAATCCGCATTTTAGAGAGCGGACAGAAATCCACTTGGGCGACAATCCGCTCGGAGAGAAAACGGGCGAGTTCGGGAGGGGTATAGTGCGAACCAGTAGCTTTTTGTTGGGTGATTGACGACATGGTTGGCTACGCCGAAGAGGTGGGCATGATTTCGTTTTCGTTTATTCGCAGATGGGCGCTATGACTGATTTATCCAATATCCCACGGGCTTTGCGAGAAACCGCTCAAGGGAAATTCCTCCCGTGCCGACGATTAACAGGCGACTTGGGTTGAAAGTTTGGCGAACGATTCTAAGCCGGGATACGAAGTGGTAGTACGGCCGCTTTTTACTTTTATAGCCATCAGCTTCTTTCCCCTGCTCGCGACAAAATCCACTTCGCGGTTGCGCTCCCGCCAATAAAAGAGTTCGCATTCGCCGCCGACGGCTGCGTTGACCAGATGCGCACCGACTGCGGACTCGGTTAAGCGGCCCCAAAACTCGCGATCTGCCAACGCTTCCTTTTGAGTCAGGCCAGACTGTGCGGTTATCAGCGCGGTATTAAAGACTTGGAACTTGGGACTCGATCCCCGGCGTCGCGCTGTATCGCCCGCGTACTTATGCAATCCGGTGAGTACACCGGCACCTGCAAGCAGGTCGAGATAGTGAGCAAGAGTGGTTGTGTTCCCGGCGTCCTGAAGCTGGCCCATCATTTTTGTATAGGACAAGATTTGTCCCGAATAGGCACAGCCCAATTCAAATAGTCGCCGAAGCAGTGCCGGTTTATCAACGCGAGAAAGCAGAAGGACATCGCGTGCGACGGTTGTTTCGATGAGCGAGTCTATGATATAGCGCGACCAGCGGAATGGCTGTTTTGCCAGAGGCGCGGCACCCGGATAGGCCCCGTAAAAGAGGTATTGGTTCAAATCCCAGCCAAAGGCTGCCTGCATTTCGGAAAAGCTCCAATGCGGCATCTGCAGGATTTCAAACCGGCCGGCGAGGCTTTCGGCTAGGCCGCGCCCGATTAAGAGCGGAGCCGAGCCGAGCAAGACGGCTTTCACCGCTCTTTTCTCGCGGGTGTCTTCGTCCCAGAGGTGCTTGACCGTTGCAGCCCACTGCGGAACCTTCTGCACCTCGTCTAATACGAGCAACGATCCTTTTCTTAGGCGGCTGTCGGCGAGCAGCCGGGCCTCTTCCCATTGCGATTCAATCCATCCGGCACCGCGCAGGGTCGGCTCGTCGGCACTGGCAACGTGATAGGGCAGGTTGCTTCGCTCGGCAACTTGCAGGGCGAGGGTCGTTTTGCCGACCTGCCGTGCTCCTGAGACGACTTGGATGAACCGCCGGGGTTCTTGGAGGCGTTGGACTAGCTCGGACGCTTGGGGACGGAGGAAGGCCATTTTGCTCGCTTTATTGAGTAATTATACTCAGGGTATTGAGTAAAATGTATTCCGCAGATGGGGTGAGTTCCGTTTTACAGGGGCGTTATGAGGGTTGCAAATCATGGGCAGCGATGCTCCGCTGTTGTGGTGCTGGCGATGGCGAGAGCCGCGACGAACAGAATTTCGACGACGTAGAAAAGGACCAGCGTCATGGAGAAAAATGTTGCGGGCCAGCTATGTTGCGGCTTGTCCTTATGCTGCGCCGGATTCATGGCAAAATCGGTCTCGTCCTGCCGACGGACGCGGTCGTACTCGGCGCGGAACAATCGCTCTTGCCACAAGAAATAGGCATCTAACAGCCAGAATCCGAAAATGGGCACGAGTAACGTCAAGGCCAATAGAGGCTGATCTGGGCTGAATCGTATCGTCAGCAAGGAGCCGGCGACGAGGACGGTCATGCTCCATCCTTTGAGCAGAAAAGCGTTGCTGCCCAAGCGATTTACGACATGCTGAATAAACTCTAGGTGCTTTACAACTCGTTCGTCGTCGTTCATTCTGACACCTCCTCTCGGGCTTGTTGAAATTTTCTAGCAGCATTTTCAGACGGCGATTGCGGTCTCTCGTTTTGCCCAGCTTGGCCTCGCTGTTGAAGACTAAAATCAGAAACCGAGCAGAATTAGAAGACCCAACGATAGAGTCTGGAAAATCACCAAGATGGCGACCCACTTAAACATGCGAGACATCTTGGTTTCGATCTGGTCGAGTCCTTCTGACATATTTTTTTCAAATTCGTCGAAGGACCGCTCCATTTTGTCGAGGGCCTGCTCTATATCCTCAAATTGCTCGAACAACGCATCCAGCTCCGCCCCCTCCTGCCCTGTCAGCAAGCGATAGGCATGAGCACCCTTCTTAAATGCCTCTTCGGCCTCCGGGTTGTCCGGGTTGCGGTCGGGGTGGTGCTCGAGGGCATAGCGGCGAAACGCCGACTTTATCGCCTCTTTAGTGGCCTCCTCATCTACACCCAAAATGAGGCGGGCTTCTCGTCGTCTCATGCTTTTACGATCCTCAGTCCTGACGTTCCGCCTTGTAGGGATAACCTTGGTGCGCTGGGGAGCGTGGGTGCGCCCCTACACCAACCGATTTGGGGCCGATGCGGAACATCTGTTAATAAAAATACAGTATAAGCGAAAAGGCCTTCGCCCAACCAGTACCGGTTGTCGCCATAGGGTCTATTGAGCTTATTAGCAGGTCTAACTCAAACGAGGAGATACCGTATGAAAAGCTGTATCCGCGCCGCCCTCGCATGTGCGCTCGCCATCTCGCCAGCCTTTGCCCAAGAGGCCGTGCCGCTCAAGGTTCTGCCCTTCAGCCCGGCCCGCCAAGCCGGCGACTTCCTCTTCATCAGCGGCCAGATCGCCCGCACGGCCGATGGTGCGGACGTCAAGGAGTCGGTCGCGGCTGAGACGCATCAGACCATGGAAAACATTGGGCGGATACTCAAAGAGCACGGCTATGCGTACGACGACCTCGTCAGCGTCACCGTCTGGCTCGCAGACATTGAGGACTATCACGAGATGAACAAGGCATACGCTTCCTACTTTAAGGAGCAATTTCCGGCGCGGGCTTGCACCGGCGGGGCGCAGATCGTCTTTGACTTCCGCGTCGAGATCGCCGCCATCGCCTATAAGGGCACGGATGACGATGCCGACCACGACCGGGCCGCCGAGGAATAGGCCATGCCGCTGAGCCGACGCCGCTTCATGCGCGAGACCGCGTTAGCCGCCGGCGGGCTAGCTCTTGCCGGGACGGCGCGCGCAGAAAAGGACATCCTCATGAGCACCAACCGCCCCCTCTTCGTCTCTACTTGGCCCTTTGGCAAAGCCGCCAATGAACAATCGCTGCGGATCGCCGCACAGGGCGGCTCGGTCCTCGACGCGGTCGAGCGCGGCATCCACGTGGCCGAGGCCGACGCCGCCAACGCATCTGTGGGATTGGGGGGCATACCCAACGCCGAGGGCGTGGTCCAGCTCGACGCCTGCATTATGGACGGGGAGGGGCAACGCGCTGGCAGCGTCGCCGCCCTAGAGGGAATTTTGCATCCGATCTCGGTGGCGCGTCGGGTGATGGATGAGACCAAGCACGTCATGCTCGTCGGCGCAGGGGCGCGGCAGTTCGCCCTAGAGCAGGGTTTTGCCAGCGTCGAGTTGCTCACGGAAGAACGGCGCAAGGCGTGGGAGGCATGGCGGCAAAAGCAGAGTGTGGCTGACAACCACGATACTATCGCCCTGCTTGGACTCGACCGCGAAGGGCGAATCGCTGGCGGCTGCTCAACCAGCGGCTGGGGTTACAAGCTGCCGGGCCGCGTCGGCGACTCGCCGATTATTGGCAGCGGCCTGTACGTCGATGGGGGCGTGGGCGCGGCTGGAGCCACTGGCTTGGGCGAGAATGTCATGCGCTACTGCGCCACCTTTCTCGCGGTCGAGTACATGCGCCAAGGGCTACACCCAGAGGAAGCCTGCGTCGAGACCATCGGCCGCATCATCGCGCTCGACCCGCGTCCGGTTGAGGAATTGCACCTCAATTTCGTCGCGCTCGACAAGCAAGGTCGCTTTGGGGCGGCCGGCACCGACAGGGGCTTCCAATACGCCGTTACCTATCCCGGCTACAGCGAGGTGCTCACGGGCGTTGGAGTGGGCACGGGCGAGATTGGGCCAGAGGGGGGGAATCGCCGCTGAGCGGCTTGAAACGGGAGGGGAGCCTTGGTTCCCGATAGTACTGGCGTCTAATGCACGGGCTTTAACCCAACCCACCGCGGTCGGCGGCGGGACCACCGTAGGGACAGACCTATGTGTCTGTCCCAAAAAAGATCCGCGGTCGGCGGTGTACTCTGAGCCGGTCGAAGGGCACGATGAACGCGAACGGGAGGGACGTCCACGTCCTCACATCAGTTCCTCAGAGAATCGGTCGGTTCAAGCATTTGGAATTTTGGGTTTCAGACCTTAAGACGGCTGCCCATTTTCGCGCACTAGCAAATAGACGACCAAGGCTATCATATTGCCCAAGAGGCCGAAGAGGCCCCAAACAGCGGCTTTT
>RKRN01000215.1 GCA_007571365.1 Candidatus Latescibacterota bacterium | reverse complement strand
AGCCGCATGATGACCTCCTAATGCAATAAAGTCATCTTGCTGCTTTGTACCTTTGCCCCTTGAATCAGCTTGATCACATATACGCCGCTGGCCAATGGTTGGCCCCTAAAATCCTTTCCATCCCAAGCAACCTCATACACTCCCGGGTGCTGTAGCACCCCATCTACCAGCACCGCCATGAGCTGGCCGAGCATATCGTACACCCACAGTGAGGTCGTACCGCCCTCAGCGAGCGTATATTTGATCACGGTTTCAGAGTTGAAGGGATTCGGATGCGCTCCCACGAGAGCAAAATGGGCAGGAGCGGGATCCGCTCCTTGGACTACTAACTTGGCGGGATTATTGCGCCGATGACGGACACTGACGCTGTCGTTTAAACCCGTATACAAAAACCTGTACATGTCCTTGTCGTCGTTAGTCAAAGATCGCAAGCCTTCGTTCTCTGTATCGGATTTGCACCCACCACTCGTTGGGCAGAAGTAATTCCCATCATGCATACTAGGACAGTTACTCGTATCGGGCGTAAAGTGCGCTGCACCTAGGGCATGCCCCAACTCGTGTACAACAAGACTTTCTATATCCGCATCTGAGTTCGATCCTTGGTCGCAGTCATGATTGGAGTTATTCCAGTCGAACCGATCGTTAATGAGGATATCGGTATCGCTGAACTCCCCTATGTCACTCCCACTGGTCGAATAAGTCCACATAGTCCTCGCCCATACACTATTAGGTAACACTCCATCCGCTACCCAAAGAATGGTGTTAATACCATCGGTCTTACTGGCTGCGTTGCTGCCCCCAGCTCCATCATAGTTGACGTCCAAGCTAGAATCGATGGCATCCCACTCATTGAGTGCATCTTGCACTTCTCCTATCAACAGCAGCAACTCCACATCTTCCGTATAGGCACCCACTTCAAACCCTACCGTCGTTTCATTCCAGAAGATGTAGGGATGGGCGTCGGGATCGGTAGGTTCAGGATGGAAATTTTGGACAGTGTCATTATAGGGTGGCGGAGCGACGCTCATCACTAGCCAGTCGGCTTGGACTTGATCGATTGGACTGCACAAGGCCCACAATACACAAAGCATCAATAACTTAGTCAGCTTGCTCACGGCTCTTACCTCCTCGTTCTTTGCGTACTTCATCGAGAATGGTTTGACGGAAATGAGAAAGCGTGAGGTGCCCGTCAACCATCTCCGCCTGCAATCTTGGGTTATTCCCGTCCGACTGTAGTACCTCTTCACCTCTGGCACCTAGGATGCGGAATTTGCCAAACTTTGCCCCGGTCAAATCATAAATATCCGATGTAAATTCAGCAGAAGACCGCCCGCGGTATAAGAACAGCAGAACGTCCTCCCCTAATTCGATGTTGGCGGTCGTAGGACTAGTGGTATAATGTAGCCCATCAGGATGCGGCCCTCCCCATGTCCGAACAAGAACCACCTTTTGGTCTGCTGTCCCTTTTAACTCCTCAACTAATCTTACTTCAAAATACGTAAATATGGTCGAATAGTAATACGGCTCACCCTTTACGTAATGGACGAGGATCCGCTCCTCTATAGAAGTGCGCCCCTCCACCGTACCTACTACAATCCGATCTGACCCAGAAATAAGGTCAGCAACATCAAGTTCTCCCAACGCTCCTTCCACGGGCACCACTAATGCCACCATTAAGAGTGGAATGAGCACAACATACTGTGTCTTCATAGGGCCATCTCTCCTTGTTGAGTGCTTTATTGAACACTACCCATCGCATCGACTTGACTATCGTCGCCTCATAGTATTTGCCCCCACTTACCGCGTCAAGGGCTTGTAGCGACCTCCCTTTCAAAGTCCAATCTCGTGGCGTAGTGCCTCAGTATCGGCGCACCAATTGCCGACGTTCCAGCGGCCAAAGGCTCCCAAGGCCCCGCGCTCGTCCGGCCCAAAATAAACGGGGACGTGGACCAGCGACAAGCCGTCGTGCGCCCGCGCCTGCTCCAACGCCCGCGCCAACGATTCGGGCGAATAGCCACCGCGCAACGCAACCATCCCCTCCACGGCCCGCGCCCAAGCCACGTAGTCGACGGCCACGCGGTCGCAAGTGCCGCAGTCAGCCCCGTACTGGGCCAGTTGCAGGCCCGAGATCGCGCCCATCCGCCGATTGTCCAACAGTAGGATGCACCCAGTCGCGCCGTGCGCTACGCCGTCAATGAGTACCTGCGGATTCATGGTAAAAGAGCCATCGCCGCTAATGGCCAGCCCGTAGAACGGCTCGGCCGCTACCGCCGTAGCCAACAGTGCCGAGACAGCAAAACCCATATAGCTAGCTCCGGTCTCGGTAAAGGTGCGGCCCAAGCGATCGTCCTCTGCTACTTGGAAGCCATTGGCCTGCACGTCGCCGGCGTCAAAAAAACACACGGCGTCGCGGGTACGCGCCCAATCCGTGGCCACCTTGATGGCCGTCGGCTGCGTCAGCACTTCCGCGTCCCACAGCTCGTCGTACAGCACCGCCTGCCGATAGCGCACAGCCTTGAACGCCACCCACTCCCGCTTTTTGTCGCTGCAAGCTTGCAACCACGCCGAAGGCGAGCCGTTTTGTACGCGGCTCGCGCTGAGGGCACTGTTCAATTTCCGCAGGGTCCTCGCCGCATCCCCGACGAAGGCCATGGTCTTGCCGTAGTGGGTAGCGGCTTCTGGGTTGGCGTTGATATTGACGACGCCCTGCACGTGCGGATAGCCGGTGCGCGACGAATCCGACTGGCAGACAAAGCGCGAGCCAACCGCGATCAAGAAATCGGCTTGCTCCATCGCGTAGTTGCCGCAGATCGACCCTTTGCTGCCGCCGACGGTCATGTTGCGCGGATGGTCGTACGGCAAGACCCCGGAGACTAAGGGGCTAGTCACGGCCACGGCGTCGGCTAGCTCTAATAACTCAGTCAACTCCGCCCCAGCCCCACGCGCACCGCCACCGACCTTGACGACGACGCGTTCGGCCGCGGCAATAGCGGCGGCGGCCTCTGCGTAACGGCCCTCATCCGCGGCCGCCCCCAGCGGTGGCGGGGCACCCACGGGCAGTTCGGCTAAATTGAATTGCGCCAGTTCAGCTGGTTGTACGTTGAGCGGTAAGAGCAAAAAAAACGGCTCGGCCTGCTGAGGATGATCCACCGCGTTGAGTCCGCGCCGCAGCGCCGTGGCAAGTGCCAGCGGTGTGTGCAGCGAGTACGCCCGGCTCATGGTGCCAAACAGCCGCAGGAAGGCGTTTTGTTCGCCGCCGGGGATTTGCTGCATGTTCGGGCCTTCGTCTTGGGTCGTCTCGTCCCCAAGTAGATACCAGACGCCCAACCCGTCCGAGCGCGGAACAATAGAGGCCGCCAGTGCTTGCAGGGCACCCGGGCCGATCGAGGTGACGACCGCGGCCTTTTCGCCGCACACCCAGCGCAGGGCCGCGGCCGCATGTGACGCCTCGATTTCGCTGCGTACCCCACACACGCGCACTAGTCCGGCTTCTTGATAAATCCGCAACACTTCGCCGATCTCGGTCGAGCCGTGGCCGAAGACGCAAAAGAACGTCCTGACGCCTTGCAACCAAAGCCCCAGGACTAACGCCTCGGATACCGTAGCGTCGATGCGGCGGCCCAGCCCCTCGAGGCCCCCGGCTGCGGCGATTTGCCGCGCTCGTTTCTGCCGCGTCTGTGCTACTTGCACTGCGCTTGCTTCCATAGTTAAACGGCCGACCCTTGTTATCTGGGCCCTTCCCCACACAATCCACGTGCGATGCTGATGTCCATATTCTTGGGTATTACGGCCCTGTCGGCTTGCCCTGTAGTCGCTGTTCCTCTTCCCATTGTAGCGCAGCTTCTTGGGTGGTACGCCTACCGATCTGTACGATGTGGCCCCTGCCCCAGCCAGGTTTTCGCCGATGCTCGGCCTCGCGTCGATCAATGTCTCTGGTAATCCCTGTGTGGACAATTTTATTGCCCAACTTGAAGTGGTATTTATAAATGGTTCTACTGGTCGCCATGTTCAAATCTCCTCAGTAAATTCCTCGCTCAACAAGATACAGTACTCCGCAAACGTCTCACAGTTCAGCAAGGCGCGGGTGGATCTTTGCTTTCTTCTCGTTCCTTGTTTCCCGCGGATAACGATTGTCCCCTTATAGTAATCTGCCTTCCATACGCCTTCTTTAGTACTCTCTTCATCATCAGGATCGTAAGAAAGAATTTCTACAGCGTGGATAATAGAGTTACAGGCTTGGCGAAAAGTCAGACCTTCATAGTCTGTATCGGGAAAGTCTTTACAGAAACTTCCACATACCCGTACTCCTATGGAGTGGGTCTTGATGTCAAGTAACTGACGAGTCGCGATAGCTATCCATATCAATAGTCTATTGACTTCGTTATCATGGTTACTTTCGGACAGATTTTTGAAATTTGCATTCATCGCAACTTTTTCATCCGCCAACAACAAAGTAAGTAGTTGGTAAAGGTCGCGATGATAAGCAGAGATGTTTATGATTGGAGTTTCGTCTTGGTCTTTTGCCATTTATAATTGCGCTGCGCTTGCTCCCATGAGTTAGCGATCCGCTAGACGCCCCCAGATGCACTCGGCCACCGCACGTCCCAATAGCTGCGATCCCTCCTCAGTAAAATGCACTCCGTCTTGAGTCAAAAGCCGCGCCTTCCCTTCGCGTTCAACAACGGCAAAGAGGTCGTCAATCGGCACCCCCAGATCAATCGCCACGGCGCAGGCCGACGCATTGTAGGCTTCTACATCGGCTTCCAAGCGGTCAAAGCTCTTGTTCTGATGATGCCAAGTCTCGTCCACCGGCGTGGTCGTGGCCCAGACGACGGCCCCGTTCAGCTCGCGTTGCAGCTTTTGCAGAATCTGGCGCACGTTGCGCTCGTATTCGGCCAAGGACACTGCGGATTCTGCACCAAAGGCCCGCTTCAAATCGTGCAGCCCACAATTGACGTGAACCAAGCCCGGCCGACGCATGAGAGCCCACGAGTCTAGATGGGCGAGCACTTTGCGGCTGTCGCCGCCGTTTTCTTTGGGTGCCCAGACTTCGGCCCGACCGGCCAACTGGCTGGCGACATAGCCCTGATAACCCATGCGGATCGAGTCGCCGATTAGGACGACGAGGGGCAAATTATTCACAAAGCATCACGTCGAACCGACGCCTCCCATTTTGCAGACTTCCTTCCACTCTTGCTCGGCAACGGGCTGGATCGAGAGCCGCTGACCGCGCTGCACCACGCGCATGTCGGCGAGCTTGTCGTTGGCCTTGAGGTCGGCGAGGTGGACGAACCGTTTGAATTTGCGTTGCCACTGCACGTCGAAGGAAAACCAGCGCGGCTCATCCTCGGTGGATTTTTCGTCGTAGTAGCGGTGCTCGTCGTCGAATTGGCTAGGATCCGGGTAGCCGGCCCTGGTAATCGTCGCGATTCCGGCGATCCCCGGCTCGGCGCAATTGGAGTGATAAAAGAACGCCAGGTCCCCCGCTGCCATGCTGTCGCGGATGAGATTGCGCGCTTGGTAGTTGCGCACACCCCGCCAGTAGCCCGTGCTTTTTGGCCGCTGCTTCAGCTCGTCAAAGGAGCACTCGGCGAATTCGCATTTGACGAGCCAGTACTTTCCTGCCATGCC
>RKRN01000319.1 GCA_007571365.1 Candidatus Latescibacterota bacterium | reverse complement strand
TATAGATCGTCAGTTCTTGCAGTTCCGTTTCATCTTGTGCAAATGCCCGGCGACCGAGCGTCTCGTTTGCCCAAAGGCCCCAACCTATCAGCAGTAGGATCAATCGAGGTATGTTGGCATTGGAGAAATACATAGCGTCTATATTCCTTTACTGGCTTCACCCGCCAAGACGCTTAAGAGGTAGCGTCTATCGGCTAAAGCACTGACGTGGCAAGCATCCGACCCCTGATATGGGTTACAGGGGGCGGCGAGATTACGCCGGGGCCTGTAGTGCTCGCAGCCGGGCCACTTCGCGCCGGGTAGCGCGCCAAGCCGGGCCGGATTCGTGGCACCGGGCATAACCGAGCGGCGTCAGCTCATCAACCTCGGAGAAAAAGTGGTCCTGCCCCTTGTGAATGCAGTCCATCACCTTGTCGTCAGCTGCCGGATTGCGCTGGATGTGTGCTCTAACCGTTAAGTCCGCTCCCTGGTCTAACAGATATTCAAAGGTCTGCCAGCCCGTTCCCTGATTGGCACCAATGGCGTGGAAGAGGGGCGTCTGACCGCCCACGCCGTTGCGGCCAATAGCGGCCCGGGCATTCAAATCAGCACCGCGCCGCAGCAGCAGGCGCACCGCATCCAACTCGTGATATTCGACCGCCACGTGCAGGAGAGTGACGCCCCGCAACGTGAGATGGTCGCCGTAATCAAGCGAGAAGCGCGCCGCAACTAAGTCGGGACAGCGGTCGAGGCGCTGCTCTAATGGGCCGAGCCGACCTCGGTGGATATCCATCGTCGGCCCGTCCTCAAAGGTGGCCCCCGATTCGATGAGCGCTTCGACGCAGGTGTGCAGATGGGCGGGCGGCGAACGGTGGTACGTCTGCAAAAGCCCGTAGAGAACGCAGCAGTCCCAGCCTTCGTTGTACGCGTCATCGGGATGAACGCCCAGCTTCAACAAGTACTGCATCCGCGCTAGATCGTGGTTTTCACAGCACCCAAAGAGCGCTCCGTTTAATTCGCTCAGATCGGCACCGAATTCAACCAGCAGGCACATGGCGTCCAAGCCAGCGGCGATGCGGTCGGCGTACTGCAAGGGGGTGTAGCTCGGCCCGTCCGCGCATTCGACGCGCCGATGCACCAAATGCGGGTGCTGGCGCAGCAAGGTCGCCAAGGCGTCTAAATCGCGCTCGTCGAGGGCCTTTTGCAAATGGGTGCTATTCATAGCCGTATTTTTTCACTGCCTCTTCGTCAAAACCCATAAAATGCGCTAGCTCGTGTACCAAGGTAGTCTCTACCTCCCGCGCCAACTCGCCGCGATCGAGGAAATCCTCCTCCAAAGGCCCCTGATAGAGCGCGATTACCGGCGGCAGGTCGCCGCTGTCTTCAAAGCGGCGCTCGGGCAGAGGCGTACCGGTGAAAAGACCGTAGAGTACTTCGGCGGGATCGCCCGTGACCTCCTCAACTAGTGCGGGATCGGGCCAGTCCTCGACGACGATGGCTAGGTTGCCCAGCACCTGGCGGAACTCCTCCGGCAGACGCTGGAGTGCCCTTTCGACCAGCTCATCAAAGGCACGGCGTCTGGCAACGCTACCAGTCTGCGACACTGCCGTCGTTTTCGTAGTAGAGTTCGCCGCCCAGTTCCTCTGAGTATTCGACCGTCTTTTCCACTTCAGACTCAATCAGGTCAAAACCCAACCCCGGATTGGTCGGCAATTCGATGTGGCCGTCAATTACCTGCCAAGGTTCTACCAGCAACCCCACACCCAATCCCACGTCAACCTGTTCCTGCACGAGAAAATTGGGCACTACCGCATCAACCTGCATACAGGCAGAAAAGGCCACCGGGCCGATGGCACAGTGCGGCATGATGTGGATGTAATAGACCTCGGCCATATTGGCGATCTTTTTTAGCTCGGTGATCCCGCCGGCGTGCGAGCCATCGGGCTGGATGTAGGACACAGCCTGCTTTTCAAAAACCTCGCGGAACTCCCAGCGCGAAAGCAGGCGCTCGCCCGTGGCGATAGGGAAGGGCACGTGGTCGGAAACCTCCTTCAGCGCATCGACATTCTCCTGCGGAATCGGCTCTTCGACGAACATCGGTCGCATCCCCGCAAGCTGGTTACACACCTCAATAGCCAGCCCCGGCGTCATTTTGCCGTGAAAGTCAAAGCACAACTCGATCTCGTCGCCGACCCATTCGCGCATGGTATAGGCGTCTTTGACAAACGCGTCGATCCGCGCCGGCGGCTCGTGGGCACGCCACGTGCCCCCCGGCCCGGCCTTAAAAGCCGTGTAGCCTTTGGCCAGCAGCATGTCGAGCCGACTGCGCGCTGCGGCCAGTGCCGCATCGCTTTGGCCGCCAATTCCCCAGTGTGCGTACACGCGAATCCGGTCGCGCACCGCACCGCCCAAGAGCATATAAGCGGGGACGTTGTAGTACTTGCCGGCGATGTCCCACAAAGCCTGATCAATGCCCGACAGTGCGCTCATCAGTACATTGCCGCCGCGAAAAAAAGCCGAACGATAGACGTGCTGCCAGTGGTGCTCAATGCGGAGCGGGTCCTTGCCGACGAAGTACGCGGCCAACTCTTCCACGGCCGCCCAAGTGCTCTTGGGCTTGCCCTCCAGCGTGGTCTCGCCCCAGCCAACGATCCCGTTGTCCGTAGTAATTTTGACCAAGCGCATGCGCTGGCGCGGGAAAAACTGTTCAACCTTGGCGATCTTCACGGTCTAGTCCTTTCGTTAGCAAGCTGCTTAGTACACGACACGTACTCTGCGTAGGCGTTTTCTACTAGATCCCTAAGGAGTGCGGGCCTCTGGCCCGCAAGGCGGGCGGGACGCCCACACGCCCGGCGGAGTACTTAGTGTCGTGTACTAAGAGAAAGCTGTCTGAGTTAGTAGTCGGTGATCTGCCCCCAAGGTACGGGGCGGCAACTAATCACCCGCCACTATCTAATGGGCTTCGCGCGTTACAACGGCACTCGACTTACCGACCAAAAAGTCGAAGTCAACTCCTTTGTCGGCCTGCATCACGTGGTCGATATAGAGACTGACGTAGCCCCGGGTATCGTGCGGTGCGGGGGGCTGCCAAGCGGCACGGCGACGCGCCAGTTCCTCGTCCGACACGTCTAGGTGCAGCCGTCGTGCGGCCACGTCGAGCTCAATCAGGTCGCCATCGCGCACCAGCGCCAGCGAGCCGCCAATGGCCGCTTCGGGTGCCACGTGCAGAACGACGGTGCCGTAGGCCGTGCCGCTCATGCGGCCGTCGGAAATGCGCACCATGTCGCGGACGCCCTTTTCCAACAGCTTTTTCGGCAGCCCCATATTGCCAACCTCGGCCATACCTGGATAGCCAACCGGCCCGACGTTTTGCAGCACCAAGACGCTCGACTCATCCACGTCCAAATCGGGGCTGTCGATCCGTTGGTGATAGTCCTCAATCGTCGCAAAGACCACCGCACGGCCGCGATGCTGCATCAGCTCGGGCGAAGCGGCCGACGGCTTGATGATCGCCCCATCGGCGCAGAGATTGCCCCGGAGCACGGCCAAGCCCGCGGCCTCAATAAGCGGCGCGGCCAGCGACGCGATCACGGCACTATTGTAGCAGACCGCCCCGGCGACATTCGCGCCGAGCGACTTACCGGTCGCCGTCAAAGCATCGAGATGCAGTTCGTCCTTCAGCTCTTGGATCACCACCGGCAAGCCACCAGCGTAATAAAAATCCTCCATCAGATACGTGCCCGCGGGCATCAAATTGACCAATAGCGGTAGCTCGCTGCCGAGGCGGTCGAAATCGTCCACCGACAACTCGACGCCGACGCGCCCGGCGAGGGCCAGCAAGTGGACGACGCAGTTGGTCGAACCGCCGATGGCCGCGTTGACCTTGATGGCATTCTCAAAAGCCGTGCGCCCGAGGATGTGAGACATCTTGAGATCTTCGCGCACCATCTCGACGATGCGCGCGCCGGCCAGATGCGCGAGCACCTTGCGCCGCGAGTCCGGGGCCGGGATCGCGGCACCGCCGGGCAGCGTCATGCCGAGGGCCTCGACCATACAGGCCATCGTCGATGCCGTGCCCATGGTCATGCAGTGCCCATCCGAGCGCGTCATGCCGTCCTCGGCCAGCCCGAACTCTTCGCGCGTCATCTTACCGGCGCGCAAGTCTTCGCTGAACTTCCACACGTCCGTTCCCGAACCGATATCGCTGCCGCGGTATTTGCCGTTGAGCATGGGGCCGCCGGGCACGACAATCGTCGGCAGATCGACGCTAGCGGCCCCCATCAAGCACGCTGGCGTAGTCTTGTCGCACCCGGTCAGGAGCACCACGCCGTCCAGCGGATTAGCGCGAATGCACTCCTCCACATCCATGCTCGCCAAGTTGCGAAAGAGCATGGTCGTCGGGCGCATGATGGGCTCGCCCAGCGAGGTGACCGGGAATTCTACCGGTAACCCTCCGGCTTCGTACACACCGCGCTTGACGGCTGCGGCCAAGTCGCGGAAGTGGATATTGCACGGCGTTAGCTCGGACCACGTGTTGCAGATGCCGATGACCGGGCGACCGTCGAACTCGTGCTCGGGCAGGCCGCGCTTCATCCAACTGCGGTGAATGAAGCCGCCTTTGTCCTCGCGTCCAAACCAGTCGGCACTCCTCAGTTTCTCGCGATCGGCTGCCATTAATTTTCCTCTGCGTTTATTCTTCTTTTAGCGGCGAGGCAATCAATCTAGGCGATCTCTTGGCTCCCGCAATGGGCCGAGAGGAGATGCCACACGCCACTCATGCCGCGCCTCTGCGTACGATCAGTTATTCACTGACGTTCTGCAGTTGTTCTCCCCGGCCTTCGCCGCGGCAGGCACTGCGGCTTCGTCCCGCCCGGGACGGCATGGCATCTCGGCTGCTACTCAACGGGGCCTATTGGGGCTAGCGGCAACCCGCTCAGCCCCCGCGGTCGGCGGTGCCCCCACCGTAGGGACAGACCTATGTGTCTGTCCCCAAACAGTGCTGTGCCCTGAGCCGGTCAAAGGGCACACTATAGAAGCAGACTGCGTAACGTCCGTTAGAAAAAAATAAAGCGAGCGGAATTTTGGCATTTTTTTGTCAGCAAGTATTGCGTAAATATCGGATATATATAATATGTATCGGCTTTGTAATGGTCGCATCGGGTGGGGCGGCGATACTGGTTGCTGGCTTGGAAGCCTTGAGCATCTGCTATACGACGACGAGGATCAGAGGCCACGTACCTAAACGGCGATCTGAAAACGCTGAGCGTTGTCCCTCGTCCCCTCCCCTGTGGATTCCCGTGTGCGCGGGCCTGACAAACTTCCACGCGCTCCCGTTGTCATGCCCGCCCCTGTTCGCTCGGAACGCGATGCGACAGCAAGCAAACAGGGGGTTTGGGCGGTTGGCCGGTTTGAGCGCAGCGATGCGACGAGCGGCCCAGTTCACGACCCAAGGCGGCGTACCGTCCGCTATGCACGTAGAGAAGTATCATTTACCATGATCGATACCATCCATAAAAGCCTTCATGAAAACGAGAAGAAGCTGTTTTTACTTGCCCGTTCCTTGCGGAAATCTTTCTAAATACTTATTTTTACTGATTTTATTCAGTACCCCCCCCCCCACAACCGGCAACCCAATACTACCGTTGCCCGAGACTGTCTCTAATACACAT
>RKRN01000070.1 GCA_007571365.1 Candidatus Latescibacterota bacterium | reverse complement strand
CCTACGACCTGTTAGTGCGCGCCCCGCGCCTCTTTTGCGCCGCTAGCGGCCTAGACGGCCCCGGCGTCGAATCAACACCCTTGACCCACAGGTAATTAAGGAACAGATGAAATGAAGGTAGGGTATGATTTCTCTGGAGGTGTACGTGGAAAGCACTATAAAGCCTATCGTCAAGGACATTTCGTCAAAATAGAGAAGCGAGACGGATCAACCGAAGTTCAGCACTTTGCCCCCGAAAGCATTGAGGATAGCCCCGAGGATGCGGCGCGCGAGGTCGTCGAGACGCTAACAGCTACGGAGACTCCGCATCTTAGCCGCAGGTGAGCTGATCGGGATTGATTGCGGACTGTGCTGCTAGCCCCGCCGGCCCTGTCTCCCACAACCCCATTCCCTTTGGACTATGACCGCTCAACCCTACGACCTATTTGACCTGCTAGCGGCCGTTAAGGAAATTGCCGAGCGCACCGCGCTGTGCCGGGCCCCCGATGGCCTCGGCTCCGCAGTGGCATGAGAGCTATTCCCCTCCCAGACGGCGACCTACGCTACGCCCCCGACTTTTTGGCCCCGGCCGAGGCCGACCAATTCATGCGGCACCTGCTGGACGGCATTGAGTGGCAACAGCATCACGTTGTCATCTTTGGTCGCCAGCATCCCGCGCCGCGTCTTTCGGCGTGGTACGGATCCCCGGAGGCCCACTACACCTATTCCGGGCTGGCACTGGAACCGCGCCCGTGGACTGCGCCGCTGCTAAACCTCAAGGCGCGGCTCGAAGCGGTCGCCGACTGCCCCTTCAACAGCGTCCTGCTCAATCAGTACCGCGACGGCCGCGACAGCATGGGCTGGCACAGCGACGACGAACCAGAGTTGGGAGCCAACCCGACGATTGCCTCGCTGAGTTTGGGCCAGACGCGCCGCTTCCTGTTGCGGCACAAACGCCGCAATTACCCTCCGGTCGAAATCCCCCTCGGGCCCGGTGCGTTGCTCATCATGCGCGGGCCAACCCAAGCCCACTGGCAGCACCAAATCCCCAAGACCCGACGGCCGTGCGCCCGGCGCCTCAACCTCACCTTCCGCCGCATCGTCGCTACTGGACAACCGCCCACCGATGCGCCTTAATCCCCTGCCCTTGCACGGCTGCGAGTGACGCTACCCACCGCCGACACCATTCGTCGTAATCCCTCAGCTCAGACGCCGGGTTGGATCGGCTGCGGGCCACGAAGTCGGGATGGAAGGGGCGGCCGGTCGGCGTTCCGGTCTGCTGATAGCGCAAATCCATGCTCCAGCGCACCGTGTCCGCGTTGTTGGGCGTCGAGCGGTGTGGGGTCTGCTTGTCCATTAGCAGCACGTCGCCTTTGTCCATCGGCAAGGTCAGCACCTCAGTCTGCGGCATTTCCTCGTCGATAATCACGGTGCCCAAACCCTGCTTGATGTGGTGCTGCACCAGTCCGTTCCGGTGCGTGCGCGGCAAGATCTGCAAACAGCCGTTCTCCGGCGTCGCCGCGCACAGCGGTAGCCACACCGTGAGGATGAAGTGCGGGTCGGCCTCCGCCCAAGTAACGCCGGCATCTTGGTGCCAAGGAGCCACGTGCGGGTCGCTGCCGCTGGGCGTCAGGGCCGTGGGCAGTTTGGCGCGGGTGTGCTGGATCGGACTACAGGTAATCTCCGGCCCGACCAAACTCTCGACCATATCGAGCAGGCCGTCGTTGCGCAAAAACTCAAACGAGGCCCGCCCGCGAAAGTGCATAATGTCGAGTTCGCGGTAGATCGCGTCGTCTTCGCGGCAGATCGAGATGAGGCGGCGGTCAAAAGGTTCGTCCGCATACAAGGCCGAGATGTGGCCAGCCGCCAACAGTTCGGCGGCGCGGTGGCCGATGTACTCTTCGTACTCGGCGATGATCGGGTCGAGGTCGGCGGCGGTCAACGCGCCGCGCAGCAGCAGATAGCCGTCCTCGGCAAATTGGCCGATCTGTTCGGCGGTTAGTTGCATAAGGCGTTCTCCTGATGGATGATAGCGTGCGGCAGGATTTTTGGGACAGACACATAGGTCTGTCCCTACGGTGGGCCCGCCGACCGGGGTGGGCTGAGCGGGTCGAAGCCCACGCATGGGCCGACGGATTCTAACGCCATTGCGTAACGTCAGCTCGTAATTTTACGCGGCCCGCATGGCAAACAAATCAGCGTCTTGTAACACCACCCGCAAACGCACTGGACGCCCTTGGATCTCGGACAAGCCACCGCCTGCTTTCCAAGCCACGGGCGCGTCGAGTTGGTCGCCGTAGATCGGGTCCATTTCCGCCAAGGCATACCCCGACAGGGGCTGCCCGGACTCGTCTTGGACTTCCACCCGCAGCGATCCCGCCGCCGAAGTCGCATAGTTAAGGCGCAAGGCGGCCCCTTCTAATAGCAAGGGACGGGTGAGCAATTCACCGCCGCTGTACCCGGCTCGCACCGAGGCAAAACCGTGCGGCCGCACCACCACGCGACGCAAACGGTTCGTCGACCAGCCGTAATTTTCCGCAATGTACAGGGACCATTCGTCGGCAGCCGTTTGCACCAAGCCGGGGGCGGGCGTACAACTGCGGTGGGACCAGTTGCGCTGATCCGCGCCGGGCCGCAGCCAAGCCTCCATGAAGGGGCGGTCCCAGTGGACGCCGTCGCGGCTGCTCATAAACACCGCGTCGGACAGGCCCGACCCGGGGTAATCCATCGCCGCGATGTCGAGCTGACGCTCGGGCAAAAAGCGCATGGGGAACGACAGCAGGATGTGCTCGGCCCCGGGGCAAGGCGTGGTGGCGTTGGTGTAGAAGTGCTCCAGCGGCACGTCGGCTGCGTATTGGTGGGGCTGCGGCGGCGTCCAGTGGATAAAGTCTTCAGAAGTGCAACTCTGGATGGCTCGTATCCGCGCACCGGTGGTGTCAAAGTAGCGGCTGAACAGGCGATAGCGCTCAATGTGAGCATCCCACAGGGCGACGTTGACCGAGTCAAAGGCTCCGGTGATGTCCAAGGGGCCTTCTTTGACCGGCGTCCAGCCAAGCCCGTCGGGCGAGGTAAAGCCGTGCAAGTTGGACTGGCCGGTGCCGCCTACGGCCTTGAAACGCTGCGCCGGGTCGGCCGCGGGATTGGCGTCGAGGAAGACGCAGAAATTGTGGCTTTGGTGGCCTTGGATGAGGACGTTGTTTTTGCGCGTGCCGTTGAATTCGACCAAACCCAGTTCGGGCTGCGTAAAGTGGATGCCGTCGGTGCTGATAGCCAAGTTGGTAGTCTGACTGGCCGCGCCATCGGCATAGTCCGCGCCAATCGGATAGAAGCCTCGGTAGTACAGGAGGATGCGGCCCCCGTCTGCGGTGAGATTGTAGCAGCCGGTACAGGCGTTGTCCCAAGGCTGGGAGACTTGATAGACCACTTCGCGGCGGCTAGGCGGATGCAGGTGCAGAGCGGCTCCGTCGAGATGTTCAATAAGAAAGTGATCGACGAATAATTCGCGGCGAGATCCCAAGGCGATGGGTGCGTTCATAGCGACACTCCGGTTCGGGTGTGATCGAGAAATAGCGCGATTTTGCCCAGAAGATACCACGCCGTCTAGCACCGTCAAAATGCGGGCGGCGACACCCACCCGTCGAGTGAGCCATCATCTTTATTGCTGTCTTCGCCTTGCTGTAAACAGCGGCAATGTGAACTGCCCTTGACGCTCAAACGCCTCCTGCGGCGATGAGCCGATTGATGACCGCCGCCAGCCGATCCTTGTTCTTGACCTTGGAACGCAACGCAGTCGCCAGCGGCGTGGTGCCCTTGTCGTCTTTGGCGTTGGCATCGGCCCCGCGGTCGAGCAGCAAGGCGACGATTGGGTCGAATCCCGCTTTGGCGGCGCAGTGCAAGGCCGTCTGGCCCTTGTAGTTCCTGACATTGACGTCGGCGCCACGGTCGAGCAACTCGCGCACGCGCTGGACGTTGCCGCCGCGGTCGCCGCGCGCTTGGAAGACAAGCGGCGGCCAGCCGCCCTCGGCGTGGTCCACATCTACGGCGACGCCGTGCGCGGTCAGCAATTCGATGATATCGGCATTGACGATGCCGGAGCGAGGAGCCTCGGCGTGGGTTGGATCGGCTCCGGCGTTGAGCAGGGCCTTGAGGATGTCGGCGCGATCCCGCCACACGGCAAAGCGAATCAGCCCGCCACTATCCGGCCGCGGGTCGGCCCCCCGCGCCAATAGCATTGCGACGATGGCGAGGTGCCCGGCGCTGACGGCGTAGTGCAAAACCGTCATGCGCAAACTGGAATTGTGCTGTGCTCTCTCGGCTGTTGCTAGATTTGGTTCGCGGTTGAGGTAGTCGGCGACGGCAGTGCTTTCGCCGAGGAAGGCAGCGGTGTAGATATCGGTTGCCGCACCGCGTGTTAGCAGTCGGTCGGCGACCGCGTGGTGGTGCTTGTAGCGCGCGGCGCAATAGGGAGAGATTTCGACCAGCAGCGGCGTGAAGTGACAGCCGCAGGCGTGGATGTCAGCGCCTTGCTCGAGCAGGTAATCGACCATGGCGAGCCGGCCTCGGTACGCGGCTTCCCACAACATGGTGCGGCCGTGCGCACCGATGCGGCTGATCCACGCTGGCTTCTGCGCCAATACGGCTTGGACCGTTTGGAGGTCGCCGCGGCCGGCAGCCGCGACCGCGACCTTGAGAAAGTCGCTGACTTTTCCCGACAGAATCGACATGGTTAGCTAATTTTACGAAGGCGTCAAAGGCGTCTGAAAACTAGGTTTTCGGTTTCTTACTTGGTGCTACATACCACCCGATGGGGGTTTCAGAGCACTTCCTATGGGCTGTATTAGTTCCAAGTCATCTCACTGCGGCGGTAGTGGTTTTGCGACCACAGGCGCGGATGGTCCGAACCCGGATTCGCGGATTCTTCTCGCCTTGGGCGTCAAAGACGAAATTTAGATCGGCGACCATCAGGCCGCCAGCAGAATCCGTAGGACCGGGAATGTCCAATTGGATGACGAATGGATTGACAAGGGTATTCAGGCCAAGGCGACAATGGCAGCAGGTGCGCGCCAAAACGCAGACCAACTCTCGCCTCTATCCTCGCTGCGATAGAGCTGATCCTCGACAGCGGCCCAAGCAATCCCCGCGGCGTCAAAGGCAATGTGGAAGGTGTCGATGTTGTTCTTGGCTTCGGGGAAGCCGGCAAGCGCCCGGGTCCAAGTGCGGCCCGCGTCGGGCGAAAAGTAGAGCTTGCCCTGCACATCGCGGCCATGCCCCGGCCCTTTGCTGACGCTGGCCAGCAGGCAGTCGGGATCGCGCGGGTGGACGGCTAAGGCGCGGCCATAGCGGTTTGCCAATCCTGCCTTGCGATGCTCCCAAGAGCGGCCGTAGTCGTCGCTGACAAAGACCGCATCTGCGGTGTTGGCGTACAAGCGTCCCACCATGGGGGCGGTCGCTACCTGATGCACATCGGCGTGCAAGTCCGGCGTCACCGGCTCCCAAGTAGCGCCGCGATCGGGCGAGCGCATGATGCTGCCGACGTGAATGTCGGCAAAAACCCAGTCGCCACGGTGCGCCAAGCTACGCACGGCTGGCGGACCACCCCAAGGCGTGTACCAACTCTGACGACATTCCAAAGCGTCAAAGGATTCTATCCGGTGCGCCGGTGTGCCATCGCCGTTGAGCGAGTACACGTGGGGCGGCTCAGTGCCCAGCAGTACTTGCAGCGGCTCTGCGGACAGCAGGGCAATGCATTCGACTGAATCGCCAATGCCGGTGGCTCGCGATTGAGCTTGGCCGTTGGCCAAGACTACTACTTGGCCGTCGGCTAGACCGATGACGGAACAACGGACGCCCTCGTCTAGGCAGCGGATGCCGTCAATGGCCAAGCGTTGCGTGGGCGTACCATCTGCTAAAGTGAAAACCTGATTGCTGGTGGCAATGAGCATGATCGTCCTCCTGACGTTGGTTTTACAAAAGCCAAACCCGCCGACACATGGCAGTATAGTGCCGGCGGGTTTTGTAGCAGCCTGTTAAGCCGCATGAAACTCCCTTGCGGCTATTCGCGCAAGTCATCGGTCGCCAGCGGTATTTTTTGCTGCCGAAAGCCGGGGCTTCTCTCCGCCAATAGCCCTAGACTCAGATTACAAATATCATGTTGTCGGTCATGCCAGTGAAACCATCAATCACTGTCCAGATACCCGCCGATACGAATTGTCCCAGTACCATTCCCAAAAAGAAGGGACGCAGGGCCCTAAACATCTTGGGACCGCCGTAGCGCAAGGCGATGACCTTGATTAACCAAGCCAGAAAGATGCTGAACCAGGTCCAGTCCATCACCCGGCTGCCGGCAACAGTCAATCCCAGCGGGTGGAGAGGCCACCCCAGAAACTTGTGCCGCAATAGCGTCAGAATGCCCATGAGCGAGGCACCAATACCCATATTCATCCACATCCCCCAAGTCACGTCAATCGGTCGGCTGACTACCGTCGATACTAGGTCGAAAGGTAGTAAATTTGCTCCCAAGCAGAACCACGAGTGGATGTTCACGCCTCCGACCCCATAAACTAGCCTGAGCATCAGCCCGAACGACACGATCAGCGATACGATCAGGGCCGCGACAATACAGAAAAACACCGGGCGCTTGCGTCCTTGGAAACGCTCGTCGTCTAGCAGTTTCAACCCGTTGGCAATTGACGCCATCAAAAAGGTCCGAATATCCGAAGACCACCCGTAGGTATACCCCAGTGCCGTCACTCCCTGTGCGCCTAGGGCCGGAGTGCCGACGGCATAGAGCATAAAATTGGGGGCGATTAGGGGTGCCCGACACGCCGCCATACCGCCCTCGACCACGATGCGAGTAATGGCGATAAAGATCACGAAGGCGATAAACAGGAACAGCCCGCCCGCCCAAAGCGGTAAGCCGGCGGCCCTGAGCCAGACGAGCATGACGACCACCGACACCAGTGTGCCGATTACCGCACTCCTATAGGAGAGAATCTCGCCGGAATCATCTACATCAGGAGCTGGGGTAAGGGCCTTTCTAAATACATCTTGCAGGTGGCCTCTGGCGACCCAGCCACCATAGAGTACTAGTATCAACATGGCCCCGACCGCGGTCGAGGAAAATATCCCTGAGCTGCCGCCGTAGTGATTGACCCGCAATTGTAGATACACCCCTAGCGTATCGAATACGCCGCCTAGGCATTTGACCACAACATCCAGAAACCAGAGCCCGAAGGCCACATCCTGATTGATCAAATAGGCAAATCCCATCACGGGAAAACTGATCATAAAGCGCAACTGGATCGATTCCCGCAGCAACGAGAAAGTGACGCCGGGATAAAGGGGGTTGAGTGCGGGCAAATAATCATAGTAAGCATTGAGACCAATGGAAGAAGTGATGAAGGATGCAAAGGCGAAACCTAGCCACATCAGGGGATTTTTGAAGAATCCCACTAGCAGACCGCTCTTGTTATTTTCACCGATCATATCTAGAGGGACCCTGATGATGGGATATATAAGCCTTTCATGTTCTATCCACTGCTTTCTCAGAATGACCATCAGCGAGATCATCACAAAGTAGAAGGCGGCGAAGAAGACGCTCCAGTAGGCCAGTGGCTTCAACCACACAGCCCACGGAATCGACTCGCCTTGCGGCAGGCCCTCAAAGAAGTACTTGCACGCCAGCGGATCCTCGATGACCATCCATCCTCTGACATAGGGGGCCACCAGATTCGCCCAGTCGTTCTCGGGCGTCGCAAAATAGGGCAGCGTCGCCATCAGGGGGATCTGGTAGTGGGTCAGCCCCATTCCCGTGATCGCACACGAGGTCATCATCATTACATAGATGAGGATCAATTCCGCCGGCGTGAATGCCACTCTGGGTCCCATTAGCTTCAACAGCACATTGATACCGGCTACTAAAAAAAAGAAAACGAATAGAGCCCCACCGGTGCTGAAGTCGTCGGACATGCGCGAACTTCTGAGGAAAATTTCCCCGTACTGCGTTCCCCCGCTCACCACTGCCGAGCACACCAGACCGGTAAAAAAAGCTCTCGGCGTCACCCCAGAGGAGTTTTCCACGCTCGTATCTCTTGGCTTTTGTTTCTTCATTCTCAGTCGACAGATTTCCCTACAGCGATTTTGTCGGGCGTCGTACAACTCCTCATTCACTGCACAAGGGGCATATTGTCTTGCCTGCCAGTGCAGTAATCAACTAGGGTAATGCTACGGGCAGTCGCGATATAACTTGGTCCCCAGCCGCGTTCCTGAGCATCACAGTGACGGCTTCCGCTGCTGTGGGCAGCCGGATCGCCGCCGAAACCCGCGCTATCTTTCCCGGCAGCAAGCTCTTGATAAAAAGATCCTCGCCGCTAGCCGCATCCTGCGCGATGAGTTCGGTTTCTGCCGATACCCCAATATCCATTTTCAAGACGGCCTTTTCTCGCTTGCTGCTCTTAAAGGTCAGGCTCGGCTCATCCAGCAGCAGATAATCTCCTGTGAGCCTGTACAGGGAGACAACCTGTTCCTTGGTGATGCCATGAAACATCGCCATATCCACGGTGTATTCGCATACCTCGCCCCGGTTGAGGTCGACAGAGTACCCCTCCCGCTCCCAGCGGTCGGCGTGATTGGAGATATGGCGGGTCAGCGAGGGCTCTAAGTAGTACGTGTCTGCACCGCGCGTATAACCTATATAGGAGGGGATCTGCCTATCCCCCACAGACACCGGCGAGCTGACCATAGCCATTACTTGCTGGCTCTCGTTGTCCCCAATTACACCCCACAGTGCCGGCACAAACAACTGGAGACCTCCCACACCGCCCCGGCGGAAATCCACTGCTTCGGGTATTGGCCACGAATGCCACGACTGATCCGGGATCTGGTATTGCGGAATGAGTCCGCTCCACACCACCCAACACTGACTGCCGGGAGCGTAAAAATAATCGCTGTCGTCGCACTCGCCGCCGACGCAGGGACTGCCGTGGACGCAGTGTTGAAAGCGAGCGCGCCGTTCACCGACGTTTTCTATCTTGTAATCCATCTTTAGCCGCGTGGAGCCTTCGTAAGCGGTCATGGTCTTTTTAAATCTCAGTTCGCACAATTTGCCGGTGACCGGGTCGGGGTAGGGAAAAGTCATCTCACTTACCAAGACGGCACGGTGCGCGTAAGTCCGGGCTGTCATCTCCCACGGTTGCGTCCATAGGTAACCCATGTAGGGCGATCCCCCGGTCCACGGCACACATTCGGCGACACCGCCGTGCGGGTAGTGTTTGCCGTGGTTTTTGTCGAGGGGGTCGAGTTGTCTTAGCTGTTCTACGCCGGCGATTTTGTCGAAATAACTCAGAGGCGACCGCCCCCGGGTATGGGCTATCTCACTTCTGATGTATTTATTTTCGAACACATATATCGGCTGCCCATCGCGTTTACTAGTAGAAAGAGACACTTGGCCCATTCCGGGGAGGGCCCACAAAAGAGCTAGGGACAAAGCCCATTTCATCGAAAAACTCCTTTCGCGCCTACTATAGTCGAGTCTCTGATATCAGGGCGCACGGCTGCTGTTGTTCCATGCACTGGCTTCGACCCGGCCCCGGCCCTCCACGATTATGATGCTCTGGTTGACAGCTAACCGGCTCATGCGATCCACTATGCCGCTGGGCCAGCGAACGACGAGTTGCTCTATACGCTCACTCTTCCCCAACCCAAAAGAAGCGTGCAGGTCATTTTGGCTGTACAGTCCAGAGCCGCTCTTGATCTCCCGGATCTGGCGCAGACCGCCCGCGTTGAGTTCGATTCTCGCCCCTACACCATCCCTGTTGCTCTCTACGCCGACCACTCCGACTTGGAGCCAGTTGCGCTCGTTGCCCCCATCGTTCCGCAGCAGGTCAGCGCGGCCGACCGAATTGACCACGAAGATATCTACATCGCCGTCGTTGTCGTAATCCCCCAACGCCGCCCCTCGGCTCACCTTGACGATGGCCAGCCCCTCTCCTGCGGCGTCGGAGACCTCGGCGAAGCGTCTCTGTCCCTCGTTCCTGAACAACTGGTTGCGCTGGGGATACGAGGTGGAGGCGTCGAAGAGAATCACGTTGTCTAGGGTGTGCCCGTTGGCGACGAAGATATCCAACAAACCATCGTTGTCATAATCGAAAAAGGCAGTGCTCCAGCCGACATAGGGGAGCGAATAGCGCCCGACACCCGAAGGCGTCGATTCGTACGCGAACAAACCATCGCCTTCGTTCCGGTAGAGACTGGTAGGCTCGCGCTGAAAGTTTGGCACGACGAGATCGAGCAAGCCATCGTTGTCATAGTCTCCGAAGTCGGCTCCCATGCTGGCTTCCATCCGCCCATCGCCGCTGTAGCCGACTCCCGCGATAAGAGCTACATCTGCGAAAGTTCCATCGCCGTTGTTCTGGTAGAGGAAATTGGCTGTCTGGTCATTGGCCACAAAGAGATCTATGTCGCCGTCGTTGTCGTAGTCGCCGCACACCAAGCCCATCCCTTTTCCAGCCGGATTGAACACCCCGGCTTGGACCGTGACATCGGCAAAGGTTCCATCTCTCTCGTTGTGATACAGTGCATCGGGAGCACCTTTAAAATTATCGGGACTGGGATAGGCCCTGATATCTGGTGCTACTTCTTCGCCCGCAAGGGAGCCAACGGCATATGGAGTCAGATCCTTTCTTGGGGCGTCGAGGGTATATTCGACATAGTTGGCCACATATAAATCGAGGGAGCCGTCGTTGTCATAGTCAAAAAAGGCACACCCGGTCCCCCACAGTTCGTTCCCTAGTCCCGCTTGGTCGGTAGCATCCGCAAAGGTTCCGTCCCCCTCGTTGCGATACAAGGCATTCGGACCGTAGTTGGTGAGGTAGATATCCACATCGCCGTCGTTGTCATAATCGGCGGCGGTCACGCCCATACCGTATCCCCGGTCTCGTACCCCAGCCTCGCGCCCGACTTCGGCGAAGGTTCCATTGCCTTTGTTGCGATAGAGCGCATTGAACTCTTCAGGGGCGGTGCCAAGAGTCAGGTCGTGCCCATTGACTGTGTATAAATCGAGAAATCCATCGCTGTCATAATCCAGAAATGCGCACCCTGGGCCCATAGTTTCGATAAAGTACTTCTGCCCAGTACCACCATGGGTGTAGTGAAAATCGATACCCGCCTCTGCGCCCACTTCGACAAAATGCACCGGCCCACCCGTGGCATCGGTGGCCGAACCCCAAAGCACGAGGCAGATCGACCACATTGAGTGGAGAAAAAGGCGACCTAGGTAGTCTGGCGACATGGAGATAGCACCTCGCGGCAGGCGTAGCACTAGGGGGCTGCTAGCGCATCCTCTACCTGAATATACTCCTGCCCTTTGAGCACCAGAATCCGCGAGAGATGCTGGGCCAGTACTTCGGCGACTTGTACGACTCCGACCTGCTTCACCGCCCGCCGGGAATACACCACAAATTTGTGTCCTATCTCAACCTTATCCGCCAGTCCCAAATTGACGAACCCCTCCTTTCCCTGCAGGCTGAGGATCTTCGGTTCCCGCTGTTGTAGGGCACGGGGTGGAAAGGTCTTAGCCGCAATCGCTTTAGTTAGTTGCTGGAGTGCATCTAGTGTGGCCTTGCCTATTATGGTCTGCCGAAAGTGCTCCACACCAAAGGGAATCTCGTTGAGCTCGAGCAGGGCGGCCTCTTTACGGGTAGGTTTTCCCAAAAGGGTCAAGCCCAGATCGCGATCCGTCATTTCGGCCTTCCCCGCCGCCGTTCCAACTTGACTACCAGAGAGCGGCCGCAGCAATTGGATCTCGACTTCGACCTGGGCCGTATAGGAGGTGTACCCCCCTAAGAAGGGGTTGCCGGCATTGAACCGTTTGATAGAGAAGTTGCGAATATCGCCGCTCACAACCAGATCGGCACCGGCGGCACTTCCTATCCTGAGTGCTTGGGCCTCACTCAGGGCGGCCCTGTCCTCGCCTGCTGTTAGTAGAGAATCGAGCAACGGCAAAACGACTATGTTCCGATCCTGCTGGAGCAAGTCGCCTAGGACTTGGGGAATACCCCGGCTGATATCCCAGCTACCGCGAAAGTAACTGTGATCCTCGAAGGGGACGAGCAGAATCACCGCTTCGGGCTGAAACGCCGCAGACCGAAGCGGATACAGGAGTAAGGCGAGCCCCAACAGGGCGATTCTACAGAGACGAGACCAGCCTAGAGTAGCTGTTGTTAGCATGGGAAGAGCTGTTGCCAGAGCGGACCACTATTGATGGTCAAAGCTCACCGTCTCATGGTTTTTCTGCACCTTCCACTTCTCTATCTTGCGGTTGAAGTCGAAACGGATGTCGACCGTTTCTAGCGGGGTGTCAAACTCGTCGAATTTGAGCGCGAATTCTTTCAGGACCAACCGCACTTTTTCCACCGCTGGGTCGAGCGAATCAAAGGCGATCAGGCCGCTGTAGTTTTCACCCTTGAATATCGGCTGATCCTCTGCATAGTTCAGACTGCGCACATGCCCCATTCTGACTTCAAAGCGATAGAATTCATTGCCGCTCTGCCCGCGCAAGCCTCTGTAATACCGCTCAAAGCTATTGTAGGGCGACGTCGATGGCATCCCATAGGAATGGAGTGTCTGGCCCTGATCCGTCAAGAGAATGCCTTTGAGAGGATAGAGTTGAACTTTGGCAAAAGTCTGATTGAAAACACTCACCTTGAAGACCGTGAAGCGGTTGGGGGTGTAACCCACATCCCGATCAATGTAGTCGCCGTAGGTGTAGGGGTTGGTCGAATACTCTCCTCTATGCGAATCTTCGGGGAGCAAGGCATTCAGTTCTGCATCCGTCATAAATTTGACGTCGATTCGCAATCCCTCTGATACGTATCTAGAGCCATCATTCTCCACTCTATACGGAGATCCATTGCCGCTTGTTTCCGTAGGCTCTAAGTATGAGTTGTAGTGGATTTTCGGCGGAAAAATAATGCACCCCACTGCAATTTGGGCTATACAAGCTGCCAATATCCACCTTATCGCCTCGCCGGTGATTTTCATGTTCATTTCCTTTTTGGTGCGACGTACCTTTCCCTCAACTTGCGCGGATCAGGCACTCCACGTACGCGGACGTCACAGCCTAGAGTTCACGATCCAGTCCCGATGTCCCTTAGCGAATCGATAGGCATCCGCGCTGGCTTTATCGTCCTCGAATAGAGCGATCACTCTATCGTAGGTTTGCACTGCTTTCTTCCACTGGCGCAAAAACTCATAACAGGTGCCCAAATTGCTTAATGCGCCGATCTCCACCTCGGTGCCAGGATACTTCTCCGTGAGCGCGATGAACAGCGGCACCACCTCGTCGAATTTCTGCCGCGCCTGCTCTTCCTCGCCCTCTTTGTCCAAGGCCACAGCTTCGCCAAATATGGCCATAGTCTGTTCGTATTCCTCATAGGCTATGAGTTCCCGTATATTTTTTAACAGCTCGGGAACTTCTCGGGCGACATCGGCCTCGGGATAGTCGGCCAGCACATGTTGATACTCGACCTGTGCCCTTTCGTAATCTTCCTTGTTGAAGTAATAATCGCCCAGCGTAAAGCGAGCATCTACTGCAAACTCGCTATTGGGAAAGGTTTCAAGCAGACGTTCAAAAGTCCGAATGAATTTTTCTTCGTCCTTCAGTTCGTAAAACGCCCACGCCGTGTTATAGAGTGCATCATCGCTAAACGGCGACTTTAGATAATCCTCTAATAGACGCTGATACAGCGCAATCGCCTCAGCAAATTTCCCCAAGTTGAATGCGCTCTCAGATGCACGCATCAACGCCTCGGCCGCGATGTCGGCGTCCGGATATGTTTCCACCAGCTTCTCGAAGACCTCGGCAGACCGCTCAAATTCTCTTAGATTAAAATACGCGTACCCAAGATAGTAGTACGCGTACACAATGTTAGCTGAGTCGGAAAAACGGGCGACAAAGGTGCTCAAGACTTCTGCCGATTCATCGAACTTTTCGCTTTGAAAGTAAAGCGTGCCCAGCGCATAGGCCATGTCGACGGAATAGTAAGAGTTCGGATAGCGTTTGAGCCCTTCGCTATACGTCGATATTACTTCCTCGTATTGTTCCTTGCGCTGTTGGCTCTCACCAATGAGGTAATAGACCTTCTCTTTCAACCAGTACTCTCTATCTCTTTTGTTATCCTCTAGCTCCATCGCTAGAACTTTCCGTCCTGTGGCGATGGCTGTGTCATACTGCTCCAACTCGAGATAGAGTGTCAGCATAAGCACCATGTACTCTGCCTGTTCAACCGGATCTTCGGCCGCAGAGGCCAGGTGCCTGTAGCTTCTGAGTGCTTCTTCCTGCCTGTTTAAGCGGAGATAAGCTAGGCCCAACATCTTCTGAGCCGGACTTTTGATCCTCTCGTCGGCAGAATCCACCAGTACTCTCAGATCTTCCGCCGCTTCTGCGTATCGCTCCAGACGCGAGTAACTCGCCCCCCGGTCGTACTGGGCGATCTCTTTCAACTTGGGATTGTCCGTAATATCGATGGCCTGTGTAAATTGGCCCACCGCACGAGCGTATTCCCCTTTGCACACCCATGCCTTGCCCATCAGGTAGTGGTATTGAGCTCGCTCCTCCTCACTGCCGACTCTAGCCAGGCCTCGTTCGAGAACCCGTAGTGCTCGGTCGCATTGCTCCATACTTAGGTATATGCGCCCGGCCTCGATGGTCGCCAGCGAGGATTGCGGTGCCGTCTCTCGCACTTGTAAAAAGACCTCCGTCGCCCTCTCGCCTTCTCCTTTTTTATTTAGAGCCAATCCCAGTTCAAAATGGGCGATATCCAACTGGGTGGAATCATCCGTCACTGAGATAATTTCATCGTAAAAGGCCGCCGCTCTATCGTATAGTTCTTGGTTGTAGAACATCCGCGCCAATTGGAATTGTGAACTCCTAGCATAAGTGCCATCGCGATTGTCCGCGATGATCTTCCGGTAGATCGCCTCGGCCTCGCGCTGCGCTGCTTGCACACCCATTCTCTGTTTAGAGAGAGCGACATTGAATCTGGTCGCGGTGACAAAATTTGGATCGGGATACTGCGCCAAGACCGCGTCATAGGCCTGCACGGCTGCCACATAGGCCGCACGGGCCCCTGCTGCATCTTTCTGCTGTGCCAATTTTTCAGCCTTGGCGTAGTAGGCTCGACCAATTTCGAACCAAGAATTTCCTAGGGAGTAGCCGGCTCGGGAGGCGATCTCGCCGTAGGCTTTCACGTATATATTGTATTCGCGAATCGCATCGTCAAAATAGTCTTCTCCCCATTCTTCGCTCGCTTCAGTGTAGCGCTGAGCTAGCTGGAACTGCATTCGCGCCTTAAATGTGTTATTGGGTGTTTGGACGATGGCTTCGCGGTACGCATCCACACATCGGGCGAAAAGCCGGTTTTCAAAGTACATGTCCGCCAGACTCTGATAAGCCTTCTCAACCAGTCTCCGCTCCTGAGCAAACACCGTGATGACAGAGCGGTAGGCGTGCTCTGCCTTTGCAAATTCCGCTAACTGGCTGTAGCTATCCCCGATCCGGATCTGGGCCTTTGCGGTCAACTCATACTCAGTTTCGTCCACTAGCCCGGCTACTTTCTCGAACTGCATTTTCTGGATTTCTTGTTCGCTTAACGTGTCGATGTTTAACTGGTCTACTAATTGTTGATAATAGGGGATCGCCTTGCGGTACTGTCCTTGGTCGTAATAGCATTCACCGATCTGAAAAAAAGCCCGGCTGACTTGGAAGCCGGATTTGAAACGCTCCGTCAATTCGGCAAAGGCTTCGATGCTATTGGCGTATTCGTTCAGTTCGTAGTAGGACCATCCTATATTGTAAAGAGCCTCCACCACATACGGGTTGTTGGGATATTTTGCGATAAACTTCTGTCCCGCGCGGATGACTTCCCGGTAGTGCTGTGCGCTGTACCAACAGGTCGTAATCCTGTTCTGCGCTAGTGCCCGCAAATTCTCGGACCTAGCATTTTCTTCTACCCTAGCGAAATAGCTCACCGCCTTTCTCAAGTATTCCTCCGCCCCTTCCTGCCGCTGGTCTTGTTTCTCTTTCTTCGACTCGTCCTGCGAGGCCCGAAATTCCTCCTCAAACATCTTGAAATACGCATTGCCCATCTGGTAAATCGCCGCGTCTTTTACCGCAGTTTCCACTTTTCCAACCACGACGACGATGTCGCTGTCATCCAGCAACATACTGCGAACACTGCTGAGATTTTCAAACTTATCGATGGCCTGATCGTAGGCCCCCTCGGAATAGAAACTCTGACCCGCTTGGAAGGTAGAGAGCATGTACTCTCTAGTGGGCACATCTTTTGCCAGCAAGGCAATGCCCAAGGTCATACCTACAATCGTCAAGCCCAGCAAATTCATCAGGTCGCTCCTCTTTGCAAGCCCGGCGAAGACTCAAAGGCTCTGAGTCCTCTGCAGAGCTTCTTTGAGTCCCCGCCGGGCTTCCGCAAAGCCAGGTCGCAGGGTCAGGGCCTTCCTGTACGCGATAATTGCCCGCTCGTATTGCCCGTATTTTTCGTGGATGCGTCCCAACTTCCAGTGCGCTGCCGCATCGCCGGGCATGTAGAGCAGAATTTTGCCGATGTGTTCTTTTTCTTTGTTGTACTGGCTCATCTTCTCAAACAAGTTCATCTCGCGCTGAGCTTCTGCTTTCATGCCCAACTTCATATAAGCCCGGCCCAAGTTGTAGTGGGCATCGGCGTACTGGGGATCTAGAGAGATCGCCTGCTCGTAGTAGGCCACAGCCTCCCTGTAGTGATTTTCCCTAGCCAGAAGTAATCCGATGCGGTAATGGGACTGCCGGTGGGATGGGGCCAAGGAGAGGACCTTCTCGTACTGCGTCATCGCCTGCTCCTCCTGTTGGAGGCCCTCATAGGTCAAGCCGAGGTGATAGTGGATATCGGGATTATTACGCTTACCTCGGAGCGCCTTTCTATAATAGTCGAGTGCCACTTCGTATTGGCCTTCTTCGGCATAGACGAGTCCGAGATTGTAGTAGGCTCTGCTCTGATGCGGGTTTAGCTGAAGCGAAATCTCGTACTCCGCTATAGCCTCCTTAGGCTTGCCCAAGGCGATGTAGGTGAGTGCTAGATTGTTGTGAGCTTGGAATAGGTCCTGTCTAAGTTGGACGGCCTTCCTATACTCTTCCACCGCCTTGCGGTACTGGCCAATCTGGCCATAGAAGGCACCCAGATTGTAGTGCATCACGGCAGAGTTCGGGGCCAATGAAAGAGCCTGCCTGTATATGGCTTCTGCCTTCTCCGGTCTGTCGCTCTCTGAGTAGATAATCCCCAGATTGTTGTAGGTCTCCACCGCGGTCCGATCTAGGGCAAGAGCCTGCAGGAGGTAATACTCGGCCCGGGCCAAATCTCCCGTAGCTCTGTAGGCCATGCCCATACCGTTGTAGGCATAGACAAAATCTGGATCGCGGTCGATCGCCTTCTTATAGTAGGCAATCGCACGACCCACCTGACCGACGTTCAAGTAGGTGTTTCCCTGATCGAATAACGCCTTGGCTGCGGCCCGATCTCTCGGGGATTCAGAGGCGAAGAAGTACAAACAGATTACGCCGATGAGGCCGGCACATGCCATTCCGATACTGAGCCATTTGACCTGGGCTGTGATCTTTCGCGACACCGAATCTTCCCCCTAGCGTCTATCGCTGCTCTGGTGCAAATAGCCTCTCCACCGTAAGGGACTCGGCGATTTTCCTATCTACTAGACAGATCAAGTCGTTCTCGCCGCTCTTGACGTAGACCAGATCTCCCTCTTCCTCGCCGAGGGAAAGATCGCCGACAGTCTCCGCCCCGGCCCAAAGCCTGATTCTCATGCGCGGTGGATTGAGGCCACGGCGGTGACCTTGAGCTAGTGTCGGGAATTTTTTGACTTTGAGCTTCTCCATGTTGAACAGAACTGCTTCTAACTCCATCGCGTTGATCGGCCGGTCTTGGGGGACTGCCAGCCAAACAACACCGTCTCGTACGCAAAGTATGGAGCTATCCTTATAGGCGAACTCGACGCGGTTGACCTCTGCCCGGGTAAAATCGAACAATTTTCTGGATTTCAACTCGAAACTCGCCCGATTTAGCTGACTTACAAAGGACGAATTGAGCGTGAAGACAGGCTTCCTGGACAAGTCTCGGGCGTAGTAGCTCCCATCCTTCTCAGCACCGACCCACAAACTATGGATCTCGTCACCCATTGAGACTTCGACGCGTAGTGCAGGTCGATCCAAGCCGTATAGCTTCAAGCTATTGGGTGCATCATCGATAAATTCTTCGACGGGTGAGGCCAAGCCCTGTAGAATGGCTTCTATCGCTTCTCCATCGCCTCTCGCCTCTGTCGGGAACTTCATCTGCCACTTCTCACCACTTTTTGTTACTTCGACGGTGTCCGCCTGACTTTCAATTCTCAATCTCGTCGCTAGTGCCCTCTTGAACTTGAGCGTAGTCTTATTCCTCAGTTCGCTCCATTGCTTGTCTACCCCGGTGCGACGGTACAATTCGACCATACCAATGCGGTCTTCAGAATCCTTCTTGACATAGACATACCGTCCAGATGGATTCTCGTCCCCGAACAAGACCGTGTCTAGCAGGCGTCCCCCGACGTGCAGGCTTACTTTCACGTGCGGAAAGTCTAGGCCGTACTTTTTGAGTGCTCCTTCTGTCGATTCATCGTCCAAGACGAGAAACCTCGTCAGTCGTGCCCGCTCGAGATTCGCTAGGATAGCTTGTATGGCCCCCCGGTGTGCATCAACCGTTACGGGTTCGATAATCTGCCAGGCTTCTCCAACCTTGCGACATACCACTTTGCCCCTCGCATTCTCTATGCTGAGTTCGTCTACCTTATTCTTGTCAAAGATCAGTAATTCCCTGGAGTAATACTCTTCTCCCTCTTTGTCGCCTTCCTTTCTGTCGACGTAGCGTACTATAAAAAAAAGGGCCGCAAAAAATAGGCTTATCAGAATGACTGTTTTCAGCTTCATTATCGTTCTTACGTTAAGAGTTTATCTTTGTCGTATTGTCGCTGTTTACACTGCCCTGTCAGGGTCTAGGGTATCCCACTGGTGGCTGATTGGAGGCGTTCTTATTATAACGCAACAGCTTGGCCCAGCAAACATTTTTTGTGCGTAATTCAGGTTGTAATTGGGGTATCCTAACGCCGCCTAGATAGCCAAAGTTGAGTCAGAGGAGTGTTCAAATATGCCGCCAGAAAATCTCCGTTTTGTGCTTAATGCCGCCGCGCTCGAAGCGCGAGGCCAGCTCGACCAACTCCAGTACTGCGAGTTGAAAAGGGCTATCGTCCTCAATGATATGCTCCTAGTCGAAGACGATGCGCCGGCCATCGGCCGCCCCCAAGGTGCTGAGGGCTGGTCGTGGTTCGAGAAATTGCAAGAAGGGGTAATGGTGCGCAAAGATCTGGTCTTGGATGATCCCCGCGCCCTAGCCGCCTACCTGCTCTTCAACGGCCGGGAAATGGACGACAATGACCATGCACTCCACATCTGTGTCAACGGCCACTCCTTGATCCGGCCGCCGAGTAAGATAGCCCACCCCTGTGCTCGCCACTACTATACCAGCGACTGGGGCGGCTCGCACTTCGACAACTGGTTCGTAGTAGCCGTGCCAGTGGGTGCCTTGCGGCCGGGGTCTAATGAGTTTGTCCTGTGGGCAGAATCAAAGGAGACCAGTTGGGAAATCATGGTGGCCGCCGATGAAGAGTATAAGCGTGGCTCTGAGACGCGGCTCTGCCACCCCAACCGCAGCGCCAAGAGTCGAGACGGAGGCCGTACTTGGGATTTTGAGCACTTGGGCTGGAAAGATGAAATCGACGGGGAGTACACCATCCGCCTCAGTTTAGACCGCAGCGTACCGCAGGGCACCTTTGTCTCGGCGGTGATTGACTTGGCTACAGGAGAGGACGCAAAAAGAATCGAGAGATTGCTCGACATGGAAGAGTGCCGGGTAAGGTGGGAGGTGGACATGCCGGCGGGAAGCGCGGTAGAAATAGAGGCACGCCTGGGTGATAGTCCAGTGCCTACAGCCGCCTCATGGCCCCCTTTTGAGCCCGTAGCAAACTTCGCCAAGACATGGTGCTCTCCCGCCGGACGCTACCTACAGTTCAAGATGGCCATGCATACCCACAATCCGCTGGTGACGCCAGTGTTCAAAGGCATTTGCGTGGAAGCGAAGTACCGCGAGCACAAGAGCCGATCCAGTAGAGCTTATCACCTTCTCAGATTCCGCAACGGTCGCGTCATCCGCCCATCCCTACCCTATGTCCACGAAGATTTTGCTCGCTTGAACGAACTGCGCCACCGCTTTGAACTGGACGCAATGATCGCAGACACGGCGACCGAGTTTGAAGCCCAGCTACAACTCATGCACTGGGCCTACAAAGTACCGCTCGGTCGCCTAGATGCCTACCAGTGGAATTACTTGGATCTGCCTCAACTCGATAGGGATGCGAGCGGACGCCCTCGCCTGCTGGGCGCCTACCAGAACCGCCGGCGCGATGGCCACTGCCTCTATTGCAACCTGACCCTAATTGCCGCCTGTCTGGCCATGGGCTTTCCGGCCCGCTGGGTCAACATCTCCACTAAGCACACCTATGGGCACGAGGTGGCCGAAGTATGGTCCAACGAGTTCGACAAGTGGATATTCCTAGATGCGACGCGCGATTACTACATTTACGACCCCGACACGGGCATTCCCCTGAGTCTAGTGGAAATCAGCGAGCGTTTGGCCGAAGTCATGCCGGGACCGGCGACTTGGGAATATCCCATCCAGTGGCACCTGCCAAACCTCGAAATGCTTCGCGCCGCTCGCGTTGCCTACCGCCAAGGCGACAGTGCTTTTTCGATTGACGACCTGAGCGGCGGACCAGAACATTTGATGCTCAAAGGACACTTGCAAATAGTGCGGCGCAACGACTTTGCCAGCCGGCCTTGGCCGTTGCCGTGGCGCCTTTCCAGCAACTGGGGAAGCGATCTTTTTTATTGTTTTTACAGCGATATGTTCCCCCGCAAACGCGAATACCACCAACACACTAAGCGCTGGCAGGATTTCAGTCCCCCGCTCAACCAGACGGAACTCTTCTTGAGCGAAACCGCCGCGCCGGATGTTCTGTGCGTGGATGTGGATACTGAGACGCCCTGCTTTGACGCATTTCTGGTGCAGATCGACAGTGCCGAATGGAGCGAACAAACAGATACCTCGCTGGAGTGGAGACTGCACGAGGGCCTGAACCAACTGCGGCTCAAGGTGCGTAACAGCGCGGGGGTTTGCGGCCCGGAGAGTCTGGCGGCGGTAGTAATGAACTCTTGAAACGTGGGTCAATACAAGCAATCAGCCCTTCAGCCGCTCAAAGAGTGCTGAGACTTCTCGTTCTTTCTCCGCTGAGCGCTTGCTCGCGAATCCTTCCGCAAAGTAGATCAGGAAGCTGACGCCCAACTCGGCACCCATATTGAGGGTAAAATTATCGGGATAGAGCCAGTTGAAGAGAGCGTAGGTCAGCAGACCGCCGATCAGGGAGAGAATGGCACCTCGGGCTGTGGTCCGTTTCCAGATTAGACCGAACATGAGCGGGATGGCCACTGGGGGTAGAACGGCACTGAACATTTTGATGGTCTTTTCAAAGACCTTGCCTATCCCCTCGCTTTCGGCGATCCAGATAGCCGTGATCAGCACCGCCATCCCAAAGGCAACCGTGGCGATCATCCCGGTCCTGAAGAGTATTCGACCGCTCGCCTGGCGGTTGAAGTTGCGCTGGTAGATATCTTTGGTGAAGACCGCAGCCAGTGAATTGATATCGCTGTCGATCATGGACATCGTCGCCGCGAACATCGAACAAATGAGTAACCCAATCAGCCCTGGAGCTAGATCAGTCAGCACCTGACGAGCTAAGAGGACATAGGTCTGGTCTGGGTCGAACCCCTCTCGCGGCAACAATGAACTGGGGTCGAAATACTCGGGCATCATCAGCGGTGCTGCCCAAGCTGGCACGAAGATCACAACCGGATAAAGGAGGTATAAAAAACCAGAAAGCAAGGCCGCCTTCTGTGTGTCCTTCGATTGTCCCACTGAGATGAAGCGCTGTGCTAGGCCCCAAGTACCGCCGCTGTAGCTGAGAATCGTGACAATCAATAGAACCAGCCAGAAATCAAACCCAATACCCGCCTCTGTATTGAATAGCATCGCACGCTCGGCCGGCAATTGCGCCCACATCGAATCCCACCCACCGACGTATTGGAGTACTACGACCACAATGAGAACGCTGAGGACGAACTGAATGAAAAACTGCATCACATCGGTTAGTACCGTAGCCCACAAACCGCCGATCAAAACATACACAATGGTGACTAGACCGCCCACGGCGATAATGGGCAGCAAATCCCAACCGGTACAAACTTGGACCACGATCGAGATGGCGTAGAGCTTAATTCCTAGATCGACGAATTTGACGCCAATCCCTGCTAGTGCTACCAAGAGCCGCACAGAGTTGCCGTAGCGCGTCTCCAAGTATTCTACCGGGGTTAAAACTTTGAGGCGGGACCATCTTGGTGCCCAAGCTAGGGCGGCGATCATCATGGCGATAAAACACGAGAGTGAAAACAGGGTCCACATGCTGAACCCGGCACTGCTAGCACGGCCGGCAAAGCCGACAAAGAGTACAGCACTGTAGCCTGAAACGTGGTGCGATATCGCCGCCATCCACCAAGGCAGGAGATGTCCGGCAGCAAAGTACTCGTCGACATTGGCCGCCTTCTTCCGCGCCACTAGACCCATCCAAGTCAGCACAACGACATAGATGGCGATGACAGCGCAATCGCTGGTAGTCAGCACAATACTCGCCCCTTTTGCCTTTTCCAAGCCTTTCAACCGAGAATCCGGCTTACACAGCAAAGGTAGGCTTTAAGAAGAAATTTACTCGGTGAGTTCAGTGTAGAAATCAATCTGCTGCTGCGCGATAGAGCCCTCTTGGGTGAGGGCGAAAACCACTAGATTGACTCCCATTCTTAGCTGAGGCTCATTCTCGAATTCATCCTGCCAGATGCTCCCATAGCCCATATCCGAGTAAACCGCCACCAAGCGTCCCTGCAGAAAAACTCCCTCGAGGAACTGCGCCTGATCGGGCTGATAGTAAACATCTGTCTGCTCGGCTGAGTTGTAGTAGAAAATGTCGGGATTACCCCTGACACTCAGGTATTCTCCGCCGACCGGAGGACCATCTAGGTCGAAATAACTGTGGTAAATCGGATGACTGTTGGAAATGCGCTGCAGCTTACCATCTTTGCCCAAAGCCAAGCTGAACATCTTTCTTAGTGAAGCTTCCGCGGGTCCAAAGTTTAGGTCCGGCCGGTCATTGTCGGCAAAAACAAAGCCTCCATTCCTCATGTACCATCCCAGATTCTCGATTTCTTTGTCCGTCAGTTCAAAACCATCTTTGTCCGTGATATATACAAAAGGCGTCTTGAACAATTCGGGAGAATCCAAGAACATGTGGTCTGCGACCTTGGCCTGAATACCGGTATAAGAGTTGATGCCATCTGCAAGCCTAGTAACCGAGCGGGGAGCGTCGGGTTGGAGATCGTTGGCCCAAGCCAGTGCCAAGTAGACGAAGCCCTTGATGTTTCTCCGGTCATTCGGGTCTTGGATTACCATGCCCCGGTACTTACCCGTATCGAGCGCGTTTAGATCCAGAAACTCCTCCTGCATACTGATTCGCTTCTCTGGATCCTTTGAACTCTTGATCTGTACCGAAGGCATCTGCGGCGTGATAGTACCGGTCCCCACGCTCGTTCCGGCATCAATTCCGCGATCAAAGACAGCTACATTTCCCAATACATCTATCCTCCGCGCCGGACGCGGGGGCGTCCGGGCCAGTTTCGGCTTCGAGGCAGTTAGCTTGCGGGTCATTATCCTCTTTTGCACCAAGGTCTTTCTCATGCGGAAGGGCTTCTTGGCCATCGGCTTGCGAATTATGAACTCCGTTGCCAGGGGCTTGGGCACGGGTTTTTCTTCTTTTGTCCCCACTAGGTAGGCGAAGGCCGAGGCCATTACGAGCAGTGCTAGAGCGTAGGCAGCGTAGGATATCCGGCGGTTATCTCTATAGAGCCTCCGCAGAGCGATCGCATCCGACGGAGCTCTAAAACGATCTGGAGTAGATTTTTGCACTTGTATTCGGTCCGAAGTGAATTCCGACACCGGCAGTACCTTCGCGCTCTAAGTAGGAGTGCGTCAGCCGTTAAAGCCTATATATTCATGCTCTAGCATCGCGTTATTACTGCGTAATAAACACGGTATCCACATTCGACTTCTGCCCGGCGAAGTTGGTGTTATCCACGGCCTGAACCTGGAAGGTATAGAAAGAATCAATCCAAGCGAATTCAACAGTATAGGACTGCCCAGCCCCGGGAGTAGTGTATTGACGCTCCACTCCCGATGTGCCTTCAGTTACCGTGACTATATAGTAAAAGACGGCCGCAGTGTCGCTCATACTCCACCCTAGAATCACCTCGTCCCCTTCAAAGAATGATTCTAAATTTTGGGGAATCCCAACCCGACTCTCGTGAAACTTGGGGGGCAAGCTATGATCCTTGCTGCAGTGCGAGATGCTGAAGATCGGCAGCAGACAAAAAAGCAGCCATAAGGCTCTACCCATTGACGAACTCCCTCTAAAAGGTTCAGAAACTTCCCATCAGCACCAACTTGGGCGGCCCATCTCCCATCCCCGGCACAGCCCTCAAGTTCCATCGGGGCGCAGCGGATACTTTGGGAGAATTATATAAGAGCATATCGGCCAGGCTGTAAATATACACCCCCACAGCTACTGCACCAGAAATTCTGCGCGTCAGATGCAGGTCGTCTAACACAGCATTGGTCTTATGCAACTCGTCCCACTTTTGCTGGGCGAGATCGTAGCGGCTGTTCCCAGCCGCCATCACTGCGTATTCGCCTTTTAGCCGGTGGAAATTGTCGCGGCGCGTATTATAGTTCTCGTTTGCTATTAGCATTACGGCCAGAGTGCTAATCTCGCCGACCAACATGAGCGTTCCCTTTATCTTCTGGTCGGTGGAGAGCTGACCTAGCCCTGGGAAGAGAGCTGACAGGACAACGGCCTTCTTTTTAGTGGCGATATGTCTAGTAGCAAAGACATTGTCTGCGCTTTGTACCCAGCAAGGAAGTACCAAGCTGAGAAGTGTTATTAATAAAATAAAATGTTTCATCGCAGTTACCTTTTGTTGGATTCGCTTGCGAATACGCCTGTCCTTCAATATCTCGGCGCTCCTGCCACGATTTGTATAAAGACCGCTAGGATGTCGGTATTGTCGGCACCGCGGAAGGAGTCGTCGTACGTTCGGCGATCGAAAGTCACACCAGCATTGGCCACAAGCTCATAGCCGAAATAGTCGGAACGATTGGTCATCATGAGGACGTACACATTCTGCTCAAAACTGTTCCAACTGTTGCCATGGTCCTTGACGCTATAGTTCCAGAAGGGAAAACCTTGGGCACCGAGGCGAAAGGTAGTGCGGGGCGTCACATAGTAATTGGCTTTGAGCAACGGAATGACCGTGGTCTCATCGGCCAAGGGTATGTCGATGATATCTTGGGTCCGCTTGAGGAAAAGTAGTTTCAGCGCCGGGATGATCTCCAATTTACTCTGGTGCCTCCGCCAGGTATAATCGACGCGATGAACTGAACTCATAGTGCGAATCGCATTCTTGCGCTGATGGGTTCCGTCAGCCAAAGGGCCCCGTTGCTGCCAGTTGAATTCGTAGCGGAAATTGTGATACATTCTTAGGTCTTTGAGCGGACTCAAAAGCGTCTCCAGGTAGAATCTATTGGCCCAGCTATTCTTGTAGTTCAGATTATCCTCTATTAATATCAGGTCGAACTGTTGTTGGTAGCCAAATCCGGCCAGATGCGTCTTGCCGAAGGGACTCCTACCGAAATCCGAGGAGATCAAGACGCGATCCGGCACCGTATCCCAAACCCGCTTCAGCGTATTCTCCACCATCAACCTACCTAGTTGAGGCTGCTTTGCCTTCCAGATGAGGCGACCATAATTCATCAAATTTTTACCCGCCCCATCCTGCTGGTGAGCATTGAGGTGCCCTAGCAAGAAGCTCAGGTCCCGCTGCAGCCGGTACTTCCCGAACAGATGGTGGCCCTCCAGATCCTCGGGATAGGGGTAGTCGGGTTCGGGATCGTCCTCCCGGCCATCCGGTCTGTCGTTGTTGTTCAGATCCAAATCGTAGATATAGTCGTCGGATTCCACATCGTACATCAGGAAGGGTTCCAGATAGTCCGGCAGCCTATTCCCATTTTTATTTGTGTCTGGTCGCCCATCTCCATCCTCGTCCTTGCCGGGGAAAATACCATCCGCATCCACGCCTTCGTTGACAAAGCCAGCGATGTATTGCTGAAACCACGAGTCGGGAAAGCGATCATTGTCGTCATTGTCGTCCACCATCATCAAGCGCACGGTATTGTTGAAGTGCGGTACAGCCGGCGTACCCAATACTACGAGTTCCGTGCTGTAGTTCGGTCCCATGTGAAATAATTCGCCTCCCCAGTCGAAGTGCTCGTGTTCCTTGCGCACCACCAGATAATACGCCTCACCTTGCTGTTTAAAGCGCTTGCCGAAGCGCACAGCCGTGCTGGGGTTGGGTCCAACTACACCGTCGGGATACTGAAAGTAGTGCAGGCTCCTCGCGTACTCCCCGTCGATCTTCAGCCCGAAAATATTGGTACTGAAATTGGCTCCCAAGATCTCCATCCCGGTCTGCGTACCGATGTCGAATGAAATGCGCTTCATGTTCGACCGGTCTTGGACATTTCCCGCAGCGCGCTCCACTACGCGAAAGAGCGTGGGCTGGCCATAGCGCTGTGTATAGGGGCTTTCAATCGGCGCGTACGGGTCATCGAGATCCACCCTTCTATTCCTAGCCACAGTTCCCACCTCAATTTTGTAATCATTGGCGACCACGGCTTCAAAGGAAACGGATTGAACGTAGCCCGCTCCTGCCAAGTTGAAGTAATAGACCACGAAGTCGTCGCCAGCAACCTCTATAGGACCTGTTTCGTCGGTGCGCCACCGGAAAGACTGTTCCAGAGGTCTATAGATGTTGTTGAGAGCGTTGTTGCGAATCAGGATGGCACGCACTTCATCTTCAGTAAATCGCTCCCCCAAGATCGCATCGGCGTTATCGCGGTAGTAGTTTCTGCTCGTCGATGCTTCCGGCTGCAGATTCACCGCTAGGTGCCACGGCTCCTCAATGGGAAATTCTACACCCCGCCACACGTACGTCGTAAACTGGCGTTCGGGATCTACCGGATCATTCAATCTTAGATCCTTAAAGAAGAGGTAGTCCATGTAGAGCGGTGCTTCATTGATGCGGTACTGCATATAGGTGGGCTGTGTCGGGACCGAGGAAGTAAAGGCCGCCGACAACTCGGCATAGGCGTTGCGTACCAACCCCTGTGCACCGAATCGGCCCACTGAGGACTCGGTGATGCCGTCAATGTGCTCGACAATATCTGGGACGATGTCTTTGCGGAGGATTCCGTTGACCAAGATGTTCAACTCGACGATGTAAGGACCACCCCGATCGTCCTTGGGTGAATCATCCGAAAATTTGACGGCGATAATTTCTGGGTATGGCTGGTCGTGGCGCAGTACCCCTTTGCGGGAGAAAGTGTGACCGTACGAATCGCTGAAGCTCTCGTGCTGGTTAATGTAAGTCAAACCCAAGTTCAGCAGGCCGACCCGCCGCTCAAAGTGAAATGCCCCCATCCGCACAGTGTTCCAGTTCATGAATAGTGCCGAGAGGTCGTCGTGTTTTGTACCCACATCAACTCTGAAGCCGCGAAAGGCATTGACTTTCAGAGTCAGCGGCGTGAAGCGCCCCCGCAACTCCTGAGCAATGGTCAAGCCCGCCCACCACCTGTTGGTCTGCTCCGATACGGTCAGCACATCCTCGAAATAGCGCCGATAGGTAGACTGTTCGCGCCCGGGATAGTTGTAGAGATCGCCTGTCACTCTCAGTATTGACGAGCCGCGACTTTGGGGACCTAGACCCGTGGTCTCCACCCAGTCATAGCCAGGGATCCCATAGACTAAGCGATTCCCTAGCGGCCCGTAGAAATACTGCTTGGGATCGCGGTAGGGCGAAAGGATGGTTGAATAGTTTTTGTACCTCTTTTCTTCGTGGGCATAATTCTCGTAGGGTTCCCAATCTCTCCTCAGAAACATCCGGTCGGGCTGGATCCGCGGCACCGCCGGAATATCGATGCCCATGCGCGGCCCCCAACTCTCGGAAGACTCGTCTTCCTCGCCGCTGGATGAACTCGCACAGCTCAGGACGGCGAGTAAGACCCAGTTTGCGAAAAGCAGCAATGGCCCGCTAAAGGGCTGGCGACGAAAAATCCCGCAAGGCCTAGAAAATTTTTGGCGCAGGTCGTTTAACACGGCCTTTTCCTAAATGACCGGACGGAGTCCGACCAAAGCCCGGAAAAAGAATATGGACGTATCTACGTTATTCAAGGCCTGTCGGGGGGAGTTGAATTCCCGCTTCTGTATCTGATAGCCCATGTTGAAGTTCACCCTGTACCCCTGATACGTGAAAGTGTTAGCGAGTATGAAAACATAGTCTTGGCTCGCAAAGTCCCTATTCGAATTGACCAAGTCGAGGGAACGGCTCTGTAGAAAGGGAAAGCCCTGGGCTCCGATACGAACGCTCGTCAAGGAGGTCATATTCCAGTCTAGGCGCAGAATGGGATAGAAGAATATCTCGTGCAGCACCGGCACCTGCCATCGATCATTAGTCAACTTCTGCCCCATCACTTTCACTTGTGGGGTGATTCTCACATCCCGCAACATACCCGACAGGTCCCAAGGATACGCTCCCTTGACGACAGAAGTCAGCCTGACGATGCGGTTGGACTTGCGTCCTTCTTGGGCAAATTGGCGGTTGAAGTCGTGCTTGAAATCGAGGTGAATGTTGAGGGGGGTGGTGCCATCAAAATCCAAGGCGGCATAAGCGGTATTGACGAAACTGTTCTTCATGTGCAGGGGGTCTTCTATCAGGTCAATGGTCAACCCCGTACCAGTCAGCCGACCGCTGATATCTTCCTGCAATTCAAAGGTAGCATTGCGGGGAAACTGGAATACGTTATCCCGGATGTCGTCCTTTACTCTCTTGGCGAAGTCAATCAGGGTAAGGGTACCCCAAAAGGGAAGATAGCGAGTGTGTTCCACCTTGGTGTAAAAGACCTCGTTCACGCCCCCGGCGGTGATCTGCTCGGTGTTATAGTGCCCCACCTTGAGCGTCGTTCCTCGCCAAGGGTAAAAAGACGCAAATAGGTGAAATCCTTCTAGGTCCTTATTGTAGGGATAGTCTACATCGGGATTGTTCTCCCGGATGTCGATGACTCCGTTGTTGTTCAAATCATCGCCGTAATCGTATTCTTCGGGGTTGACATCGAAGAGCAGAAAAGGCTCCAGATAGTCGGGTATACCATTGTTGTTTATGTTGGTATCCGGTCGGCCATCCTGATCGAGATCTAGCCCCGGGAAAATTCCATCCCGATCCCGGCGGCTCCTGATATAATGCTCGTCTGGAAAGCGGTCTTTGTCGTCGTTATCCTCCACCGTATCGAAGATCAGGGTTCCATTGAGCGAACTCTGGTTGAACCCATCAATGCCTTTCAAGCCGCCGTCAATCTCGCTGTCCAAGGGTGCAAAAGGTAAGGTGACAAAGCTTTGATAGCTAGGATCTTGAACCTGCAAGTAGGTGCCGTATTCCGGCTCTATGCGGAATAATTCGCCGCCGAACTCCACACCGTCCCGGTTGACGACGGCATTGATGAAATACGCTTCTCCCCGGCGATCGCTCCGCTTCCCTTTAGGGACCGGAAACTGGCGAAAATCGTAGCTGAGATCGTACTCTGCCCGCACAGACAGATCCTCTACTTCAAAATCCGCGTGGATTCCGCCCAGCATTCTCCCCGTCTGTCGGCCGTGCCGGAACTCCACTACCCGCAGATTGGAAAGGTCCTGTACCTTGCCTAGAGCGTGGGCGACGTCGTAGAAGTAGAGGGCTCTGTTCCGATCCCGCGGACTTCGATCCCTCCTCGCCCTACTGGGATCGTTGGCGTAGACCTCGGACAGGCTAATCCGATAGTCGTTGCCCACCTTGACTTTGAACCGCACGTCGTCGATATCTTCCCCGCTCAACGGTACCCAATAAAGAAGAAACTCTTTGCCGTGTGTTTCTAGATAACCCTTTTCTCCTGGAAAGTTCTCGGGTAGCAAGCCGCTGACGAATTCCACATAGGGCGGTATTTCCCGGCCCAATTCCCGCAGAAACTCCTTGTCGCCATTGGGAAAAGCTGGATCGATGTCCTCAAGGTGATGCCGGGTCACGACGATGCGCTGGGTATCGTCAATGCCCGCCGCAGAAACAGCATCGGGGTACACCTTCAATTCCGGTCGTAGTTGGCCGTTGATATAGACCTCAAAATCGTATACTCGGGGCCCTCCGGCATCATCTATCGACCCATCCGCAAACTTCACCACCAGATAATCAACTGGCTGGATATTTCCCGGCGTCGCTCCCCGGAAATCCCAGTCTCCCCATTCCATCAGACTGTTGATGCGATACTGATTGACCCACACGAGTCCCAGATTTAACGCACCAACTTGGGTTTCCAAATGCGACCCCAGCAGATAGGTGGCAAATAAGGGGGGCCGAGTGCCGAGCGCACCAAAGTTGTGTTGTTTGTTATCGGCGTTCGCGTTCACGTCAAAGATGGGATAGTCCAGCCGCGAAGAGATCAGGGTAAAATCGGCTTGGGGCAGGTTCATGTCCCAACGAATGCCGTTCATAGCCGCCAAGTCTAGGGTCAGCGAGGTAAATTTGGTGCGGATATTGTCGCCGACGATCAGAGAAGTGTTAAATTTTCCGTAGGAATCAGAGGAGACTGAAAGCCGACTGAGGTAGTCTTTGAAATACCGACTCTTGTCGATGACACTTCCCGGCTCAGGGTCAAGGGTGCGCGACTCGCGCAACCGGAACACTTCGATGCCCTCGACGACAAAATTGCCCAACTCGTCGAAGACGAGATCTTCGGGGCGGACCAGATAAGAGCGCGGCCAGTGTTTGTAGGGTTCCCGGGAATGGGTGATATACCCCTCGCCCGGTCGGTAGAGAAAGAGTCCCGACCCCCGTACATAGGCACTACTCTCTCCAACCCACACTAGGGCCAGAGTGCCTAAAAGTAAAAAATGAAAGATCCTCATCTTGCTCGTAGCAATTCTAGCCGATGCGCAAGCGGATGAAATAGCGGACGGCACCGACGGCCACGCGGTGTGAGGCGGAAGGATAGCGGTCAAAATTTTTCTGGTACCCGATGTTGGTACTCACATCAACTCCTCGGTAATTGCCGAGATTTTCCAGAACCAAGATGTAGTACCAAGAATCTCGGTCTAAAAAAGGCCGCACTAGGTCTCGGTGCTTCTCCCGCAGTGGCCATCCGAGGATCCCCCCTCGCAACACGGTATGCGGTGCCAAACGGTAATCTCCTCTTATGATCGGCGTCAGTGTATATGCGTGTCTCTTCAAACTAATTAGTTCGGCCTTGGTCCGGTTGAAGACCGCCTTGAACATCGGACCGAAGCCGAAACTATCGCCTATATACCAAGTGTAATCGACCCTAGCGACATATCCCATAGTTGTTATGCGGCTATCTGGCTGAAAGAAATCCCCTGCGGTCAATTCTCGCTGATCGTTGACTTCCACGAGAATATCATTGTAGATGTTCAAGTGCGGCAGTTTGTCCGTGTTGACCTGAGTCCCCACCACGAGGGTATTCTGCAGACTGTTGCGCAGCAGTAGCCGATCCGGCAATACTTGGTACCTGCCGCCACCAACGAATTGGTACAGATCATTGCTAATATCGTCCCGTACTCTCTTGCCGTAGTAGCCGGTCTGCAGCCGGCCGAGCCCCGGCCAGCGCCTCAGATAATTAGTCTTGACATAGGTGGTCAAATCCCGGCCACCGCTGTCCGGCTGGCGCATATCGTAGTGGCCGACTCGCACCCACGCATGCTGTTGGGAAGTAAAGGGACGCCAAGTAATAAAGAAATGACCGCCGCGACTATCGTGATCGTAGGGATAATCCGACCGATTGTCGTTTTCCCACCCATCCACTAGACCGTTATTGTTGAAATCGTCGCCGAACACAAAGGGCTGGTCGTAATAGGTCAGAACCTTGTCCGCCCCGTTGTACCAGACATTGTCGCGGACTCCATCATTATCTACATCTAGGCCGGGAAAAACCCCAAATCCCAGACCTGCACCCGGGGCTGGCGTCATGTTAAGCGAGGCAAAATCGCGCTCCTGCTCCCAGCGGTCGGGCCATTCATCCCGGTCGTCGTTGTCGTCTACTAACTCAAAGGGGGCTATGACATTTTGCCGGGGGTTCTGCATTAATGCTGAAAAAGAAGTAGCGAAACCGGAGGGCAAACTCACATACTCGAACCCCAGGTCCCAACGACCCAGGTCCCGAAATACATTGAGGAAATAGGCGTCTTCATTCGTAGAGAGACGCTCGCCCTCTCCCGACGGAAACTTGAAATAGGAGGTATTCCGGACGAATTCACCCCAAGCTCGGAAGCCCAAGACTTTGGCCTCGAAATCCATTCCGTAGAGAATCATCCCGGTCGGGAAGCCGTAGCGGAACGCGATCCACCCCATATTGCTCCGATCCTTGGCATTGTTCTCGGCCCGCTTTGCGGTGTGCCAATCTCGCCACTGGACGTCAGTGCCGGTCCAGTCTAGGGCACTGGCCACATCCACCACGTAGTCCCCGGCGGCTAGCATTCTGAAATGCACCTTCGCGGAACTTGGAGGAATCTCAAAGCGATAAACTAGGATATCCGTCTCATCTACTTGTAAGAAAGGAACGCCATCGTGGCTTACAGGTTCTCCCTCTTTGAAGAACAGCCCGCCGCTGGTAAAATTGCTGAGCTGACCCCGACGCGTGTACCCCTCCCTGACGATTTCCTCCATCTGATAATTTTGGATTAGCCACGAAGGTCTGTCCGCCCGATTGAGCGCGATCTCACTGGTTCCCCGCCCAATGGTCCTGTTAGCAGCCCCTATGAGTTCAGGCACTGAGTGGATCATCCGGATCATCGGCTCGATATCGTCCCGCCGCTCGCCGTCGACGTATATCTCCATGCGATAGACGCGTGGCCCTTCTCCGTCCCAATGGGAATCATCGCTGACCAAGACGAATATCGACTTTCCTTCGTCGAGCGCGGAAAACGGAACGACTCCCTTGAGCGATCCTTCCTTTCTACCGGCGATACTGTCGAAATTGTGAATATTGACATAGGTGGAACCCAGTTTGAGCACACTACCCAGAGTCGTCTCCCAGTGGCCGCCTATCAGGTACGTTCCGAACGAAGGTCTGCCGAATACGCCCTTTGGATTTACCTGAACGCCGCTCTGGGACAGTCCTGTGGCCAAGAGTACCGGATCTGAGATCCGCGAGGCGATGATGCTGAAACTAGTCTTGCGCGTAGAGGCGTCGAAACGAAGGCCGTTGAGACGGCTCAAATTCAGAGTCAAAGGCGAAAAGCGGGTGGGGATGGCATCGCCGACCATGATAGCAGCCGACCATCCCCGGTAGGAATCCATGCCGATCATCAAGTTGCGGAAAATCCGTGGGTAGATCGGACTCTTGAAGATGGCACTGCCCCGCTCCGGCCCCTCGGTACGGCTCTCCTCAAGTGTGAATACTGGAACCCCGTCGATTAAGTAGACCCCGAAGGGGTCGTAGACCCGCCGCTCAATATCCTGCTCATCAAAGTCGCGGTAGCCGTACTGTCCGAGATTCTCGTAGCGTTCTTTTTGCCACAGAGGGTAGTAGTCGCGGGAGATTAGCTGGGCCTCGGCTCTACAGAAGCCTAAGAGAACCGCGGCGAATATAGCGAGTGATAATCCTCCTCTAATCCGCTCTATCACGACGCTTCTCCGCATTGCTTTAGGCTTGCGCCAGACCACAAGCCCTGTTTCTCGCACCGGCCCGCTAATAGACCAGATGGACGACTCCAGCGGCCGTTTTATCTCCGCTATCCAGATTCGCTTTAACCGTAAAAAGGTAAATTCCGGGGGGGACCAATTCGCCAGACTCATCCATGCCGTCCCAGAATCCCGGCGCAAAGTGCGCTTCTTCTTGAGGCAAGAGAGGATGAACATAGCGGCCGCCGGTCAGCCACTCCGTATTGAGCCGACGTACTCTGCGCCCGGACAGGTCGCAGACCTCCACATCCACGCGGCGCGGCACGGCCACTTTGGTTAGTGTAAACTCGATCACAGTGAAGTCGTTCACGCCGTCTCCATTGGGTGTGAAGACGCGAGGGTGGGCTCTGACATTGAGCAGATCTTTCGTCACCACATCGGTCACTACGACCTCCCAAGAAGCGCCGTCCACCAAGTTCTCGCGGATGTTCTGTGGATTTGTAGACCTAGGACTGAATAAAGCAGCGCGAAATTCATGCGTGTCGGTATAGAGGGCAGAGTGGACTAGAACTTGGAAGGGAATCTCCGTCCCGTCTATTGAACTCAGCGGCGGTTCAAAGAGGACGTCTAGGTCGTCGACGCTCCCAGGCATAATCCGCAACACGCGTTCGCCCACATCAATACCCCCGCTGCCCGTGGGAAACTGCGGCACAGAGATAGCTTGGCCGAGCAGTTGAATCGAATCCACTCTAGTGGGAAAGCTGGGCAAGTGGATCCGAACTTTCTCCACAGAGTCGCCTTCGGCCAACTCCAAGATAGCCCGGTAGACGAAGGGAGTCTCCACGCCCATCGGGGCCTCGTTGGGGACCACTGAACCACGTGCATCCCTAGCGGCGATTCTTTCCGCGCTGAAGTCGATCTCAAGACTGTCCAAAGCCGGAGTAACTTCCAGGTCTTCGGTGCGGAGATTGACCCGGTAGCGCAGATAGCGCCGCGGCTCGGGAGAGGGAACGAAGATGTCTGAGGCCGCGAATTCCCCACTCCAAGCACTCCAGCTAGCATCGGTCGTATCCGGCGAATCTCCCGTGCTGAATTGCAAACTCAACTCCGTGGCTGCCGGCACATCCGCCCACCAGCGGACGCGCCCGAAATTCTTCACCGTATCATCGCCAAAGTCCAGCGGCGGCGAGGTGTAGCTTCCTCGAGCGACAAAATCAACGCCGTATATTTGAATCTCCGTCACCTTAGCCGGATCTCGGCCTACCTCTGCTTGGGTTACTTGGATCCGGACGTAGCGTGCCAGCACTGGATCAAAGAGCACCTCTGTAAAGATAAAGTCCTCTATGTCGTTGATTCCCCCCATCTCGATCCAGCGAGACTGGTCCTCACTGATCTGTACAGAATATCCCAGCAGCGAGTTGCCAGCATACACCTCGTTCCCATCGGGTGGCTTGGTTATAACCCGAACCCGGTTGATCCGCGTCAGGTCCGGCAGGGTGATGTCGACTAAGCGATTTAGCGCACCCAGCCCTTGGGGCAAGGACCATACCGGAGTGCCGATTCGGCCATCGGTCACCCCTACTTCAGTAGCATTAAGCCCCAAGGCTATATTCTGGCCACGCTGGTCGGCGAGGACAATGAGACCGGTGCTTGAACTACCCAGATTTACCGCGTTGGGATAGCCGGCGATAACTTCGGCGAGCGGATGAAATATGCCTCCTTGCACCTGCCCTCGGCTGATCGTTCCGGCCTGCACCCTTTTCCACGAATTTTGCACGTTCTCGGTTGTCCAGTCGGTGCCGACTTGCGCGGCATCCGACCAGAACCAGAGGGATGTTTCACTCACCGCAATCTGAGGGCCAGCCTGAAGGCTGAAAATCAGGCCGGTGCCAGCTACCGCCTCAAAGTGATTCACCGCCACCGCGATATCGTTGGCCCCGGCCTGCAGGTCCACAGAGACTTCTTCAGCAGTCCTCCAGTCGCTATCGGATTCCACTTCGCTGCCGTTAAAATAAAGGGTATAATCCCCGATAGCTGTAATCCTCACGATTCCCGAGCGGGCCTGTTGAGCTTGGAAGGTATGACGGTAGTAAGTCGTCTGCTCCCAGTGACCGATGCGGAAGGTTTGGCCACACAGTGGGCTGCTGCCAAAGCCGAGGAGGAGAGTCAGGGACAGCAGGATTCTTCGTCTTCCCAAGAGAAAGCCTTTTTTCTGAAGAGGGGGTGACTTAGCTGTGCCTGGACAGTTGAGATAGGGCGCGAAAGAGGACGAGGTGAGTGAATCGTCCAAACAACAGCCGACCTCCCACCTCGTCCTTGTGTCGCAATACGAACGGAATGTTACTTAAGCAAGGTCAGCTTCTTAGCCTCAAAGAAGCTACCGGCCTGCAGGGTGTAGAGATACACACCACTGGCCACGCTCGCGCCAGAATCATCCGTCCCATCCCACGTGCTTTGATACGCGCCGGCCGCAACCCAGCCCTGATGCAGAGTCTTTACCTGCTGACCCGACAAATTGTATATCTGCAGCATCACGTTCTCATCCCGGGGGATGCTGAAGCGGATAGTAGTCTGCGGGTTGGCCGGATTGGGAACGGCGTTATCGAGTGCATATTTATCGGGCAGCCCCGCTCCCTCTACCGACTCTACGACCGTGGCCCCGGCATCGGCATTGATGAGCGCGGTCTTGGTGTCAAAGGGAAAGTGGATCGCCTGACGAGCCGGGAATCCCGTGAAGTCGGGCACGTCCCAAGGGTCTGTCCCACCGCCGCGCCGCGAACCGATGTCCCAGTACAGTCCGTCGTATGGACCGTCTTCTTCGATGGACTCGACCCATTGCGGCCAGTGGGCCGGAGCATGGGTAGCCACCATGTGGAGGATACCCGTGCCATCCGGTCCTAAGATATCCACGGTGCTGGTGGTGCTGCCTAACAGCGGGATAAAGGCGAAGCCCCAGCCGTCCTTGCTACCCGAACCAGATGTGTTCCACGGCGTGATGGAGAAGGCACCATAGTCGAATTCTCCGGTATCCGCGTTCCGCCGATCCGCAAAGCCATCGCCGTTGTCGTTGAGCCACTTTAACTCGCCGTCAAGGGTGATCTTGACGTGCTGAGAGCCCGCGTAGCCCACGACGTAGATTCCGGTATCGTCCACCCAGATATCGTGGGGGCTGAAGGCTTGGTTGCCCTCGCCCACATCCACGACTAGCCACTCGGACAGGTCAAGTACATCGATGACTTCGCCGGTAGCCGCATCCTGAATCCCGACATTGGCGTGGGCAGGCGCATCTCTACCGCGGTCGTAAATGGGATAGTAGAGCCGTCCCTTCCACACATCTATACCAGTCGAGCCCACGACGAGATTCCCATCGCTGAAGGGCTCGAACTTCATGCGGCCATCCCCCTCAGTACCGAAGTTCCGGTCTAGGGTAACTTGACCGTTCGCCGGATCTACGTTGAACTTGATGGAGCCGTAGACTGTTCCGTCCCAGCTATCGCCGTAGAAGTCGCCGGGCAGGCTACCGTACTGTTTGCCGTTGCCGGCACCCTGCCACTCGGCCGGCATAACGTCATCCGTGTGGGCAACGGTCATGAGTTCGTTCTCCACGTCAATCGCCTGCCACGCGCCGGGCGTCTCCAGCCAGTTAGTGCCGACGCGAGTGAGGAACAAATGGCGCGGCCCATCGGCCGTCAGCCGTTGTGTATTACCGCCGGTCACAATGAAGAGATCGCCGTTTTGGTCGCGGGCCAGGCACGATTCAGCCGTGTGCCGCTCATTGGCGTAGCCCACCATGTTGATGGGGGCTTGGTCGTCAAGGCCGATGACAAAGAACCGATAGCTGGCATTGGGATCGGCCTGATTGCCGCTCATGTCGTTTCCATCCCACCGGATTGAATGCGAACCCGGCTCAAAGCGAGAGCCGGGGGAAACCCACAGAGCTTTGTTCACTTCCTGATAGGTATGCCAGTTGAAATCGCCCTCCACCGTCAGGCCCGGAAGATCGGCATCTCCCCAGTTCGTGTAAACAGCCAGATATACCGTGGCGGGAGACCCCGACATAGTGAAGGGAATATCTACCGGGAAGCTGCTGATGTTCATGTCCTCGACTTCGATCGTCAGCACTGTAGGCATCCGGCTCTCGGTTATTTCATTCTCCTCGCTGCCTATGGCACCTTGGGCGAATGCCGAGTGGGTAGGTAGCAAGGCGAAAGCTACTGCGAGGCAAATATTGGCTAAAAACTTTTTCATAGCGCATTCTCCAAGTTGGTATCTGGTATATTGATGGAAGCTGAAAACTTCTGCGAAACTTCGCGTTGTTCAGTTTCGTTCTTGACTACCTCCTTCCTTTCTCTATAAGTGTGCATATATATACGCACTCAGTGTGAAGAGTGATGTAGGTACATAACGTCGTTCAAAACAAGTCGAAATTTTGTGCCAATATATAGAAAAGTCCCAAGCAAAAGCAAGTTTTATTGGTCCGAAAATAGGGTTGAAATCCCCGTCTTTCGGCGTTGGTAATTTTAGATTGTCAGTCTTGCATTGAGGTACTCGACATAGAGGGGAATGCTTAGACAACGGGCAAGAAGCGGAACCGACTTTTCGGCTACGATCAATATCTGTGCCATTCTCGGAGAGGCTATAAGCCGCCGCTAGTGGCGTTTGCGGGGGCGGACATGAGTAGCTTGCGACTTCACAGTCGAGTTGTGTTATTAGCGCATTCCAGCATTAACGCTAACCGCCGGTCTAAGCGAGAAAAGAGCAATGCAACCAATGCCAACCACCCCAAGCGTGAAGCAAGTGCCGCTCCTGACGGCGAGCCAGATAGCCCAGTTCAAACGCGACGGCTTCCTCGTGCTCCCCGCCGTCCTCAGCCCCGAACGCTGCCGCCAAGCCAGAGACGCAATGTGGGCCGCGATTGAAACCCACCTGCCCCGCGTGAAGCGGTACGATCCCTCCACTTGGGGGCCGCTCACCGAGGAAGAAAGCGCCGAGCTAAACGCGCCGCGGCCCGAGGTCGGCGGCGATCCCTGTTTCGCCGGCAACGGCCACCGCTTCTACGTCCGCAACGGCGCCGAACAATTCATGCTTGATTTGGCTCCCCGGGCCTTATGGCAAGTCGCCGAGCAATTGCTTGGCGAGGGCACAATAGTGTGGCCCGCTGGAGAGGATGATTCCGGTATGACGACGGGCCCGTGCTTCATGTGCGACGACGCGGTGGGAGGGCTGACCACCCACTTGGGCAAAGAGATTGAGCGGTGGCCAGAGAAAGGGTCCTTCACCACTGAAGAAGCACTACGCCTGCCCAAGACCGGCCCGGTGTGGCTCAACGGACAAGGGACGCGCGGCTTGTATTGCACCCTGCCCAACAGCCCGTCTCCCGGGCCGGAATATCGCGGTGCCCACTCCGACGGTGCCTGCTACGGCCGCTGGAGGCTGCAAATGTCAGCTTACATCGACGACCTGCCGCCCAACTCCGGCGGCTTCACCGTGTGGCCGGGCAGCCACAGCCGGATCTGGCGCGGGCAGTGGCAAGCCTTCCTCAAAGGCGAAAAGCATACCGACAAACACTTGGCAGAGCGCAAAGCCGGCGGCTACAACGACCCCGTCATCCAGCGCATCAAAGGCGACACCCAGCCCTTTGATTGCCACGGCCCCGCCGGCACCGTGGTTTTGTGGCACACTAAAATTTTGCACATGGCTGGGCAGAATCAATCTACCGACGTCATCCGCCAAGCGACCATCTACGGTTTCCTCAAAACGCCAGCATCCCTCCCCGACCGACTCGTAGTGGACAACACCGACGGCGACATCTGGCGGGATTGGTCCGACGAAGTCCGCGCCAGCGATGAGCACCAATAATAGCACCTTATTCCCGGGCTTTGCCGAAGCTCTTGCTCAGAGCGTAGAGGCGATGGCGGCTGTCGGGATTGTAGGAAGACGAATTGCATGGCTATTAGCCGTCATCGGCCTAGGGGGCAATGTCGTCGGGACATCAGGGCAAGAAATCGACGTGCATCTATCTAAGATCGACGCCGGGGTGGCTTGGGTTAGTTCGTACTGGGGCTACAACGCTCCCAAACTGGTGTACGACGGCGACAGCTATTACACGGTCGCTTTGTGGGGAGCGGAGCAGGCCACGGCGCGAGGAGTGCTCTACCAATTGCGCGACGGGCAGTGGCACCGGGGCTATGAGTGGGACGGTTTGAACTACCAGCCGGGCATGGTGTTGCTCGACGAGCAACGGCGCCTGCTCCTGATCTATCCAAGGACCAACGAAAAACCGGTCATTCTGCGGGCCACCGCGCCGGGACAGATCAACCAGTTCGAGCAACTCGAAGTGCCGGTCGCCATTGGTAAAGCCGGGTACATGGGTGCTGGTATTTACGACGAGCGTCTAGTCATCGGCTATATCGGCGATCCGGCGACCTATACCTTCAAGACGGCCATACTCGATTTGCGCACCGGCACTTGGGACGGCCCCTACGTCCTCGCGCTGGCGCAAAGGGCAGCGGTGCCGTGGACGACTTGGCTCTACCCGATCATTCAGCCCGACGAGACGGGTTATCACTTGCTAGTGAGCAATCAGCCCGACCCTAGGGCCCTGTACAACCGCATCCTCTACATGCACTTGCCCTACGGCGATCCCGGTCAGGTCGCGCCCGAGGTGGTGGCTGAGATCGCGCCCGAAGGCGATTTTATAGCTTTCGGCGAGGCCATGTGGCGCGATCCAGATGGCTACATATACGTCACCGGACAGTACCAATCCCCCGGCCAAGCCAATCAACTGTTCGTCTTTGTCCGCGACCCGCATACGGGCGCGTGGAGCCGCCGAGCACTGAGCAATGCACAGGTGGCGGCGGCCTATCAAAGATCGGGTGGAAGCCATGCCGTGTGGGTAGCCAGCACGTCCGGGTCCGACTTGCGGCTCTATCGATCGGATAATCGCGGGAGGAGCTGGCAGGAGGAGCCGCTGGTCGATTTGGCCAGCTACGGCCTAGTCTCTAGTTTCTTCCTCCACGGCATTTCCCCGGCCAGCGGCAGCCTGATGCCGAGCTTGCCCACGGCGGTATTCAGCACCGGGCCTCACCCCAACTACGAGTTGTGGTTCGTCCAGTTCGACATTGCCGAGTTGGAAACGGCTACCGCGGTGGAGGGAGTGGAGTCGCTGGGTGCGACCGGGGCGCCGATTTTGGTCGCCAATGCGCCCAATCCCTTCAACAATTCGACCCTGATACGCTTTTGGCTGCCCGTGGCTGGGCCGGTTGATCTAGCGGTGTACAATCTCCAAGGCCAGCGCGTCGGACAGATAAGCAAGGGCCACCAGGAGGCCGGCTGGCATACCGTTGTTTGGGTAGCTAGCGATCTAGCGACTGGGGTGTACTTGTATCGCTTGCAGGCCGGCGGCGCGGAGATCGCGCGCAAGTTGGCCGTGATCCGTTAGCGCGAGCGGACCCCTCCCATGTTTGACCTCAGAGATTAGAGTTTTATATCTTTTGGCTGCCATCACCACAGCAGAGGCCGACATGTCTCGTGTTTGCCGGGCTAGCCATCTACCAGCAGTGGGATTGGTCGGTGCGCCATCCGGTGCTACGGCTCGATTTCAGCAGCGGCAACTTCAGCGCGCCGGGCGATCTACACAAGGACGTAACGGCCCAATTGGACGCTATGGATAGTAAGGCCGCGGTCACGGCTGGCTGCGATACCACAGCGAGCCGCTTCCGAAATTTGCTGAAGACTCTGCATCAACAGACCGGCCAGCGGCTGGCGGTGCTGATCGACGAGTACGACAAGCCGATTTTAGATGCGCTAGCGGCACCGGAGGTAGCAAGGGCCAACCGCGACTTTTTGCGTGGGCTATACTCGACCATCAAGTTCGGCGACGCGCATATCAAGTTTACCTTCCTCACCGGGGTGAGCAAATTTTCCAAAGTTAGCCTGTTCTCCGGCTTCAACAATCTCATCGACATCACCTTGGAGCCGCGCTACTCGGCCATTTGCGGCTATACTGAGGCCGACTTGGACTCGGTATTTGCGCCGGAACTCTTGGGGTTGGACCGGAAGGAAATACGGGCGTGGTACAACGGCTACAACTGGCTGGGCGAAGAAGCGGTGTACAATCCGTTTGATGTCTTGCTGCTGTTTCGTCGCCGTGCCTTTGCCGCTTACTGGTTTGAAACCGGCACCCCCACCTTTCTGCTCGAGACATTATTGGCACGCAGAGTTAGTTCTCTCGCCTTGGACGACATGTTCGGCAGCGAGGAGTTGCTGTCGGCGTTTGACGTGGATCACATGGCGACCGAAGTGCTGCTCATTCGCCGCCGTGAGCCACGCGGCGGGCGGATGTACTATCGGCTGGGCTACCCCAACCGGGAGGCACGGCAAAGCCTGAACGAGAGCCTGCTGAACCACCTGACGGGCAACCCGTCGCGTCAGGCCGAGCACAGGCCCCGGTTGTACGACCTGCTGCTGGCCAACGACTTCGATGGTTTGGAACGGCTGTTGGAAGGATTCTTTGCCAGCATTCCCTACCAATGGCATACCAACAACAAGATGGCCAATTACGAAGGCTATTACGCCAGCGTTTTTTACTCGTACTTTGCGTCGTTGGGGTTGGCGATTACAGTGGAGGACAGCAGCCAAGCGGGTCGCTTGGACATGGCGGTGGAGTTCAATGAGAACGTGTATCTGTTTGATTTCAAAGTGGTGGAACAGGCAGCGACCGGGGCGGCGTTGGGTCAGTTGCCGGCGCGAGACTACGCGGCCAAGTATCGCGGTCGCGGCACGGCGATTTATCTGATTGGGGTGGAATTTAGCCGACAGACGCACGAGGCGGTGGCATGAGTTTACGCATCGGCATCGTCGGCACGGGTGCTTTTGCCCAGGGCTTTATTCCCCTCTTCAAAGCGCACCCCCTCGTCGGCCAAATCGTCCTCTGCGACTTGGACCGCGAGAAGTTGCAGCGCAACGCCGCCAAACACCACATCGCCGACACCAGCCCCTCGCTCGACGCGCTCTGTGGCTCGTCCATCGACGCTGTTTGCCTCTTCACCCAAAACTGGCTCCACGGCCCCCAAGCCGTCCAAGCCCTCAAAGCTGGCAAACACGTGTACTCAGCCGTACCTCCCGGCATCAGCTATGAGGAAATAGAAAATCTGGTCGCGGTCGCCGCGTGCAGCAGCAAGGTGTACATGCTCGGCGAGACCAGCTATTACTATCCCGGCGTGCTCTACTGCCGCCAGCAGTACGCCCGCGGCGCATTTGGCCAAGTTGTCTATGGCCAAGCCGAGTACTACCACGACTGGGATCACGGCCTCTACGACGTAGCTCACTGGCGCGGTGGCGAAAACTGGCGCGCGACCGCTGGCATCCCGCCGATGTACTACCCGACTCACTCGACGAGTCAGATCATCTCCGTCACAGGTGCCTACATGACGCACGTGTCCTGCCAAGGCTTCCGCGACGAGCACGCAGACGGCATCTACCAGCGCAACGACTGGCAAAACCCCTTCAGCAACGAGAGCGCCCTCTACAAGATGTCCGACGGCAGCACCTGCCGCATCAACGAGTTCCGCCGCATCGGCCACCCTGGCTGTGTGCAGATGATGCTCCAAGGCACCGAAGGCTGCTTCGAACAATCTGCCAGCGGCGCCCGTTGGCTGACCAAAGATCGCGCCCAGCAAGAAAACTTGGATCCGCTCCTAGCCTGCACCGGCCAACCGCGCCGACCCGCCGACCCCATGGATAAAGTTACCGCGGCCGACGGCACTCACCTCGGCGCATCAGCCGTTCACCCGGTCGAGCACCTGCCGTGCGAATTCGCCGGCCTGCCCAATGGCCACGCCGGCGCACATCAGTTCCTCGTCCACGACTTTGTCACCGCCTGTGCCAGCGGCCAACTCCCGCCCAACAACGCCTGGGACGCGGCGCGCTACATGCTTCCGGGCCTGGTCGCCCACGAGTCCGCAGTCCAAGGGGGCACCCTCCTGCCTGTACCCGACTTCGGCGATCCGCCGCCGTCAGGCCGCTCTCGCGCTGGCGGCCGGGACACTTGCTGAAGCGGCCTATTGCGCTGGCCAGCCACCCGCTATATTTTGCCCCCATGAATTTACGCTTCAGCATTGTCGCCCAGCGCTTTATTCCCCTCTGCAAAGCACATCCCCGCAGATGAGCAAAATAGCAATTCCACCGCCTGAAGGCGTCTTCGCCCAGCCTTGGTCGCTAAAGAAACTCTTAGGTATGCTCGCGGTCTTCGGCCCGGCGGCCATCGTCGCCTCGGTCGCCATTGGTGCGGGCGAGACCATCGTCGTGGTGCGGGCCGGTGCTTGGGCCGGCTATGGTTTGTTGTGGATGGTCTTACTCAGTTGCTTGGTCAAGGGCGTCTTCTTCACCTATCTAATTGGCCGCTATACAGCCATCAGCGGCGAGTTGATCGGCCACCGCCTCGTGCGCCTGCCTGGGCCGCGCGGATGGCTGCTGTTGACCATCCTGCTCTTTGAGATGATCGGCGCCCCCCTCGCTTGGGTGCCCATCTCCAAGCCCTGCGGCGACCTCTTCCACTTCTTGCTGCGCGACCTGCTGCCGGCTAGCGAGGAGGAAGTCTTGTGGGAAAACGCCATAACCTCGGCCTTTATTGCCTTCGCCCTGTTTTTTGGTATCCGCCTGTCTTTTGAACGCCTCGAAAAGCAACAGCTCATCATCTGTGGAATTTTGGTCACGGGCACCATCGCCGGGACCCTCATCGTGCGTCCAGACTTTATCGCGGCACTGGTGGGGACTCTGCGCTTTGGCGACCTGCCGCCTTTCCCGGAGTGGGCCCCGGCCGACGCTGTCGCGCATCCGCTTTTGACGTTGGGCACCACCTTTGGCTACGTCGGCGGCTCGGTCATTGGCTACATCGCCTACGCCAACTGGGTCGGCTTGCACAAGTGGGGGCTGACCGGCCACCAAGACATCGCAGCCATCCGCGCCCGTGCCGCCCGCAGCGAGGCCATTGACTACCTACCCGACGACCCCCAGCAAATTCACCACCTGCGGCAACGGGTAGCACCGCTGCGCTGGGACGTGGCGCTGGGGGCCCTAGTTCTTTTTATCGTCACCGGTGCCTTTATGATTTCCGGCGCGGCCGTGCTCTTCCCGCTCGAAACCCGCTTTGAGGGCTGGAGCCTGCTGACGAATCAAGCCCACGTCTGGCGGCAGATTCATCCGAGCTTGGTGTGGATTTACTACGTCTGCATCCTCGCCGCGCTGTGGGGTACCCTGCAAGCCTTGCCCGAAATTTACGCCCGCGTGGCGCAGGAGTTTCTCGCTGCCCGCTGGCCCGACCGCACTTGGGAATACCAAGCGATTAAGCGCGTCATCTGCCTCTACATCTTTGCCGCCACCATGCTCATCGTCTGGAACAATATCCCCTTCGACATCCTGACCCAAATAGCCGGCTTCCTCATCGCCAATCTGGCCATTGCCATCATGATGGTGGCAGCCATCTATCTCAACTTCAAACTGCCCAGCTCCTACCGCACCCGTGCTTGGGTTCTGGGCGGTGCCGTGCTCTCGACCGCGGTCCTGATCGCCTCGGCCGCCATCAGTGGTTGGGGCTTGTTGGGAAAACTGGGGGGCTGACAGGCGGCAGCGACGCCAGACACCCGATTGGGGCCTGTGGAAAAAGCTCAGCGGCTAACTCGCGCCCGGCCCAATCGCAGGTCTTCGGCGGCCAGCCACTCCCCATACGGGCGCGGCATGGAGCTGGGCAGGCCCATGCCGTGTTCCTCGCGCCAGCGCAGGAGCGGGTGCTCGCGGTCGGCTTGCGGCAAGTCCACGCGCTTGCCACGCGCACCCGACTCGAAAATTCCCATCAAGATCTCCAGCACGTGGCGACCAGCCTCACCCGAACACTCGTGCGCCCGGCCCTCGTCGAGTGCCTGCACGTACTCGTCGGCAAACTGGTAGTCCTCCACCGCGGCCGGGCCCGCTGGGTCGTAGTGCTCGGGCACTATGGGGTCGAGGGGCTGCCACTCGGCGCGGCCGGGGGCAAAGTGCGGCGTGGACAAAAACCACGGGGCACCGCTCTTCCAGTAAAGCCGCCCCTCGGTGCCGTAGATCTCAATCATATAGGCCGTTGAATCCACCTTGGGGAAGCGATGCTGCAAGAGCGTGGCCGAAATCCCGCAGTCAAAGGCAAGGGCCGCAGTTACGTGCTCGCCAGCAATGTAGCCCATGCCGCTCGGCGACGGCACCACATCCTCGGGCGTGATCGGGCGGCCATCGGTCAGGGCCACGGCTTGCACACACCGCACCGGCCCGGCCACGCCGAGCATGGCGTTGAGCGAGTGCGTGGCAATATTCATCAGGCCGTAGCCGCCGTAGTAGCCCTTGCCGCTGCCTTGCACATAGCGCAAGTCGCCGACCCGACCCTCGGCAAGGGCCGCTTTGACCGCTTGCAGCGCACCGCCGCTGCGCCCTTGGTGATGCACGGCGACTTGCACGCCTTTCTCCGTAGCTTTGGCCAACACCGCGTCGGCCTCGGCCAAGGTCGTGCAGATCGGTTTTTCAATGTCAATGTGGACTCCGTGTTCCAGCACCCGCATAGCGAGTGAATAGTGGAACTCAGTGCCCGTGGGAATGGCGACAATGTCGGGTGCCGCGGCCTCGATCATCCGGTCGAGGTCGTCGTAACGGGCGGCAACCCCCAGCTCGTCGCCGAGCGTCTCCAGCCGCGCGGGCACGAGGTCGCACAAAGCGACAACCTCGGTGCGGGGATGCTGATGATACGCCCGGCCCGCGGCCGTGCCGCGGCCGCGGCAACCCAAAATAGCGACTCGGTATTGTTGCATGATGCTGTCTCCTTGCGACGCCAATGCTGGCGTCATTTACCATTGACAAGCTCGGCCTTTTTCCAATATGCGGCAAAGTGCTCGCGCAGCCACGCTAGCGGCGCAAAGCATAGCGCATTAAAGCCGCCCCAAGACCAGCGCAGCGGCCACTCTTGCCAGCCGGTGAGCCGTTGGAAGAGCTGTTGGCGCGCCGCGTCGGCCAGCTCCACCTCGGCACTGAGCCGCGCCAACTCGCGCTCGTATGTCCCTTCGCTGAGCATGCGAGCGTGCCGTGCGACCTTTTCTGGCTCCAGCACCGCCACCCGCGGACACACCATGCCGGCCTCGCGCCGCACAAAGGCGCGGATCTGCGCCGCTGGCAAAGCACCCTGCTGAGCCATAGCTTGGCGGGCAATCGAAACCGGATTCATCGCCCCGTACGTGCGGCAAATCAGCGGGCGCACCGGGTAAATAGTACAGCTATGATCCGCGCCGAGAAAGGGACAGCGGCGGGGTCGCTCTTGGGTAAAGCTCAGCAATTCTCGGCGACGCTGCGGGGAAAAGTGTCGCTCCACATAGTTGACGATGTGGACGTATTCGACCCGGTAGAGCGGGAACATAGTGGCGTAGTAGTTGTCGAACTCCTCGTCCGTCAGCCAGCAGCAATCGCCCGTTCCCGCGCACCGCGTCGCCGGAACGCGATCGTAGAGCACTGCTAGATCGCGCATATATCCTCCTACTTAAGCGAGCGCACTTTTGCGCTCAACGCCGCGGCTCGCTGCCGTATCAGCACCTCGCTCGTCGGTGCAATCATCTGCACGCTCGGATAAACCTTGTAGGCCAAGTCAATCTCGTAACCGCCCCGGGCGTACTCGTCGGCTGTGGGCACGTAGCCAATGCAGCCATTGGCAAAGCCGCACAACACGGCGGGTCCATGCGCGGCCTCCAAGTCGAGCTGATAGCGGGCGAAAAGCTCCCCTTCCAGCCCCCAAAGCACCAATTCGCCAAGGGCCAACGCCTGCATCTCAAAAGGCTGCACCCGAGTGCGCCCGGCGCCAGCCAGCACCCATTTGTGTCTAGCCACAGCCCATGCAAGCTGCGCCTTAGACACCGCGCCACCCCGCGCCAAACGCACCCGCAGGTGCCCTTTGAGTTTGGCGACTTCAGCGCGCCAGCGCGATGGCGGGGGCTGTAGCGGTAAGGCCAATCGCTCGTGCGCCCAGCTTATCGCTGAAGCATCCAAGGGCGCAGCCGCAGCCCGCCCTGCCAACACAGCTCGTCCCAACGCCTGGCCCAACGCCTCGACATCGGCAAACGAGCCGTTGGCGATCCGCGGATTGACATCGCCGCAGGCCCCGTTGACAAAGAGGGCCTTATCGCCGGTCTGCTCCTCTATGTGGCGCACTGCCACACTGGCAAAGTCGCCGCTGATCTGGCAGTTGTCGCGGCCCAAGACCACCGGATGACAGGCGTGGTTGAAGAGCGTGGCTCCTGGGCCATCGGCAGCGACAAAGCGCAACACGTGTGCATAGGGCACGACCGGACCGGCGGGATTCTGTCCAATCCGCGTGCCCTGCGGGTGCGACTCGCGGCGATTGATGCCGATCTGCACCGGGGGACGCGCATAGTACAAGCGGCCCGGTCGGCTGTCGGCGGCCGCAACTGCTACTACCCCGACCGCGGCGTCCGCGACCTGCTCCAAATATCGACCGTCAATGCGACCCATGCCCCGGAAGGGGAACGTTAGCGGGCCGGCATGCGTGTGGGAGGAGCAGACCATGATGGCCGCGCCTTCAATGCCCGTGGTACGCTCTACCCGCTCTCGTATTGCCCGCACGACATCCGCGTCCAACCCCACCAAATCAACGGCGACAAGGGCGACCCGCGCTGTACCGCAGCCACAGACGAGGGCCTTGGCCATGAGGCGGTCGCGGATATGCGTGGCCCCAGACCGCCGCCCCCAGTACCCGCCCATTGCGATGCCGACCGGCGGCGTGATGTCGGCGGCCGCCGTACCAAAGTACAAGGTCACGGCAGCGGCCCCTCTCGCCAATTGACGGGCAGGACGACGAGCGTTGTGCCCGGGCCGCAGGCACTGTACAACGCTCGCAAATCAGCCACTCCAATTTGTAGGTCTATAGCCCCTAGGCGGTGCCACGCCGGGCTGGCGTAGATCAACAGGCCGCTCGCAAAATACAGGGCACTAGCGGCCGAAGCAGCGGCAACCAAGTTCTGCTCCCAGTCGAAAGGGCTGGGCACCAAGCTCTGCCAAGGATTGCTGGGGCGATAGCGCCGCAACCGGGCCTCAAGTGAGGATTGCACGGGCGGCTGCTCTCCGAGGGAATCAGCCACCAGCGGCACGCGCCGCAAGAGTGCTCTCCCGTGCATCAGCCGCAACTCCCCCGCGCCCCGATCCACCAGCAAGTACGGCGCATCCGCTTCTATGGCCTGCAACCAAGCCCGCAGCGCGGCGTTGACATAGGCCAAGTCCGCGGCCGACGCCGCGCTCGCGCCACACGCCAAGGCCCAGAACAACGCTAGGTGCTTCATTAGTAGATAAAGACCGGCCAGCCGATTTCGACGGCTTCGTACAGGTACTCTAAGTCCTCGCTGCCCACCCGGACGCAGCCGTGCGTAATGCTCTTGCCCAAGTTGATTTCAAAGAGCGTACCGTGGATCATAAAATCTTTGAGGAAGTACAAGGCGTACGCACCCAAGACCCCGCGTTGGAAGCGCCGCGGATCTTCGGCGAAAATGGGAATCTCCTCGTCGTTTTCGATAAAGTACCAAGCCGGCCGAATCCACAGGGGATCGGCGACTTTGCGGCGGATGGCGAAGCGGCCTTTGGGGGTGTCGAACGTCCAGCGATGCCACCGCTTGACCCCTTCGAGCTTGCGACCGCTGCCCGTTGCACAAGCGGCTTGGCGCAACACCTGCTCCCCGTCGCGGAGCAGGATTAGATTGTCTTGGGTATTGATGACGATGTAGGGCGTAGCTAGGTCGTGGCGCTCAACAGCTTGCACCAGTTGCTGATGCTCCAACCAGAGCGCGCGGGCCGCCCGACCGGCGGGCGGCCCCCACAGCAGCGCGAAAAAAAATAAAGCGACCGGGAATAACTCCCGGCCGCTTGTGATTGAAACTTGCAAGGGCGCACACTCAGAAGCGCTCGTACCAAGGGCGCATCTTCTCGACCAGCGCGTGGTATTTGTCCACGGCTACTATCACGCCATCGGCGACTTCAGTAGCCTTCTGATCCGCACTTTCGGCGAGGGACTCAGCATCGGAAAAATTCTCACTGTCCAGTGCGGCTTCGGCCGCTTCTATTTCGGCTTCGGCCGTACCTAAATCGGTGTGCAGGACTTCAATATCGGCTTCCGTGCCCTTGCCAGAGGGCGCGTCCTCTAGACTGGTATAGGCGGCGGTGACCGCGTCGTGGGCCACTGCAACGGCGGCTTCGGCTGACTCCCGCTGGCGTTTCTTTTCGGTACGCGCAGCCGACTCGGCCTGCATGGCCTTGCTCTTGGCATCGGCGATTTGCGCCCGCGCCTGCTCAAAGTCCTTTAAGAGGAAAAAGCGCTCGTCTTCGGTTTGGGTCGTTGTTTCGGCCTCGCTGTACGTGCGCTGCGCGGCCGAGTACTCGCTGGCGGCAAAGCGCTCGGCATCGGCGTCTCGGGCCGCGTCAAGGGCTTGCTTGGCCGCGTCGAGCTCGGCTGTGGGAGGGTCGTCACAGCCCGCCAAAACCGCGAGGGCGACAAACAGCGATATTGCCCGCATTTTCATAGTACACCTTCCTGAGTTTGAACGTTCTGTGCTTCCCTATAATTAGAGACAATCTAAAGGGAAGTACAAGGTGTTGTCAAGCGCAAACAGGACGCAACAGCGCGGCAGCGCACCCTTCAAAATTTCGCGTTTTCGTCGTCCGGCGCAAAATCATCGTCTGCTTCCCCAGGCACTTCGTAAATCCATCCGCAATTTGGACACAAGGGGTGTTCCGCATCCTCCCGGCGCGCTTGGCACTGGGGGCACCGCTGACCAAAGGGCGACCAGAACTTCAGCACCACGACAACCAACAGCAGTATGGCCAACAAGGTGTAGAGCATCTGCGACCTCAGCGGCTCTGCTTGGCCGTCTTGAGCTTGCGCAACTGGCGGCGGCGCCCCCAACGGCTGCGCTTGATGCGCCGACCCAACGGCGGTCGCAGGGGCCCGTCGGCGACCAGTTCGTCGAGCACTTGATTGAGCTGGTCGGGCCGATTGGTAATGATCCCCGGCACCCCCATCGTCGCCAAATCGCGCATGGCAATATCCTCGTCAACGGTCCAAGCCCAGACCGCAATGCCTCGCAGGCGCATCTCTTCGAGGAAGGACGGAGTCAGTGCCGCATACCACATTGCCAGCGCGTTGGCCCCCACTTGCAGCACTTGGCGCACGAGGCGACGCGCACGCACCCGCGAGGGTGTGGTCGGCAACTGACCGACCAACAGCGCGGTGGGCAGAGTCGGCGCGAGCAAGTTGAGCCGCTGGATGGTTTGCGGATTGAACGCCTGTACCACGACGCGCTCGACCGCATTGGCCGCTTCAATCACCTGCAGGACGCGCTCGGCCATGCCGTCGGCTTTGATCTCTATCAGTACGAGGGCTTGGTTCCGCGCCAAGTCGAGCACGTCTTCGAGCAGGGGCACGCGCTCACCGGCAAAATCTGCGCTAAACCAGCGGCCGGCATCGAATTGGCGCACTTGCTCGCCCAAGAGATTGGCGACTAAGCCGGTGCCGTTGGTGGTCCGGTCAAGGGCTGGGTCGTGCAGGACTACGATCTGGCCATCGCGGGTGGCGCGGACGTCGATTTCGAGCATATCGACGCCGATCTGGAGTGCCTTTTCGCAAGCGGCCAATGTGTTTTCGGGTGCCAGCCCCGGACCGGACGCACCGCGGTGGGCAATGCGCAGAGGCGCGATCATCTCAAGCGCCGAATTTGTCGAGCCGGTGCGCATGGGCCAACGCGAGTGCCATCAAGCTAGTCGACGGCGCGATCCCGAGACAGCCAGTGCTGCAACCGCGCTCGGAAAATTCATCCGCCGCGTCGGCCAACGCCCACTGACTGGCGATGACTGTGGGCACCGGATGCCAACTGTGGCTGCGCATAATCGACGGGGTCGAGTGGTCGCCGGTGACGACGAGTACCGCGGGTTGCAAGGCCAGCAACCTCGGCATGTAGGTATCCAACTCTTCTAACAGCCGCACCTTCAAGTCGAAATCGCCGTCCTCACCTGCGCTGTCGGTCTTCTTTACGTGGACGTAAAAAAAGTCGTAGTCCGCATAGCGGCTTTCGAGCAAGGCGAATTCGGATTCGAGGTCCCAGCCGACCGCTTCGACCGCCATGCCCACGGCACCAGCCACTCCGCGATACATGGGATACCCGGCAATGCCCAGTGCTTTCAGCCCGTACGCCTCGTCCATCGACACTAACTCTGGATAGCGACCAAATCCCCGCAGCAGCACCATGTTGGCCGGATGCTCGTCGGCGAGCAAGGCGGCGGCTTGCTCCACAAAGGCATTGGCCGCTTCCACAGTGCGCTCGGCACCCGGCGTGCGAGCTGTCAGGGGCTTGGGCGGCACGCCCGTCACTTGCGGGTCCGAATCCGAGACTTGGTCGCCCAAGCCCGCGCCGCGAAACACCACGCCAGCGCGATACTCCATCTCAGCGGCGACTTGCACCGCCACGCCGGGCACTGTAATTGCTTTTAACGTTTCGCAAAGCTGGCGACCTTTTGCCGTGGGGATGCGACCAGCGCGGCGGTCGCACACCCGGCCCGCCGCATCCACCGTGCAAAAATTGAGACGCGCCGCCACATCGCCGCGGGCGAAGTCTAGCCCTAAACCAAGGGCCGAAAGGGCCCCGCGACCGATCTGGTTCTGCCAAGGATCGTAGCCAAAGAGGGCCAAATGGGCCGGGCCACTGCCCGGGGTAAAGCCAGCCCCTAACGGCGAAAGCAGGCCGCAGGTCCCCCCTTTGGCCAGTGCGTCTAAGTTGGGCAACTGGGCTGTTTCCAACTCGGACTTGCCGGTGGCCGGATGGGGCAACCCACCCAAGCCATCGACGACCAACAGGACGATCTTGGCGTCGCTGTCGCGGATGCACAACTCCTTGGCGTATTGGGAACTTATCACGTTCGCACTCTCCAACTTCGCAGCAAGCCTCTAAGCTACCGGCTCCTGCAAATGCAAGTCCTTGAGCACCATCTGCACGGCGCCGTTGCCAGCATAGGTGTCTGCCTCCAGCTCGAACGCTGCGCTCAGTTGGTCGCCTGGCCGCATCTGGTTTGCGAGGTCTTTTTGGTTCCACCACAGCGCAGTACAGCGACGCCCCCCTACCGCCAATTCGGCCTTGAAGTGGCGACCGTCAGTACCGATTTGCCGCGACCAGACGACCCGGCAGTTCTCTAGGGCAAAAACCGGCCGCCGGTGGCTGTTGCCAAAAGGCTCTAGCGCGGCGAGTTGTTCCACCGCGTCCAGCGTCAAATCGGCCGGGTTGAGCATCAGGTCAATGTCCAAGACAGGTTGCAGGGCCTCGGGGCTAATGTGGGCGTTGGCGTGCTTGATTAGCGCGAGGCGAAAGCACTCAAAGGCGTCGGCTGTGAGCGAGAACCCGGCGGCCGCCGGATGGCCGCCGTGCGTCTGCAAGTACGCTTCGCAGGCGTGAATCCCGGCACTGATGTCGTAGCCCGGGATGCTGCGAGCCGAGCCTACATAGAGGCCGTGGTCGCCGCCTTGGGTGCATACAACGGCGGGACGGGCGTATTCTTCGCACAACTTGCTGGCCAACAGGCCGACGATCCCCACATTCCACTCCCCTAGCACCACGATGATGTGGTCTGCCACATCCTCGGCCGGGCCGACCTGTTCCTCGACCTCCTGTATGCCTTCGCGCTGCCAAGCCTGCCGCTGGGAGTTGAGCCGGTTGAGTTCGTCGGCCAACTGCGCGGCCTCCCCCTCTTGTGTCGCGCGCAAAAGCCGTAGCGCTATATCGGGCGTCTTCAAACGACCGGCGACATTGATCCGCGGCCCCAAGCGAAAACCCAGGCTGGCGGCATCAAGGGGCTGGTCTCGATAGCTGGCCACCTTCTTGAGTGCCCGCAGCCCGAGGCGCTTGGTGTGCTGGAGGATCTGCAGGCCGCGTTGGATGAACAGGCGATTTTCCCCCAGCACGGGTACGAGATCGGCCACCGTCCCCAAAGCCACTAAGTCGAGCAATTCGTTGAGATAGCGCCGGCGCTCCTCGTCGGCGAGAAAGGCCGCGCTGAGGGCTTGCACTAGTTTGAAGGTGACGCCGACGCCGGCCAAGCCCTTGAACGGATAGGTGCAATCGCGTCGATTGGGGTTGACGATGGCGCAGGCGCGTGGCAGTTCGGCGAGCTGTTGGTGGTGATCGACGACGACGACCTCTACGCCGCGTACCGCGGCTAGTTCCAAGGCTTCGTAGGCCGAGATGCCGTTGTCGACCGTGACGATGACCTGGGCCCCCTTTGCTATGGCGCACTCAACCCCAGGCGGCTTGAGGCCATAGCCGTCCTTGTGGCGATCGGGCAAAAGACAGTCGCAGTCGGCTCCTACGCGCTCGAGAAAATCCATCAGTACGGTCGTGCTGCAAACCCCATCGACATCGTAATCGCCGTACACGACGATTTTCTCGCGAGTGCGCACGGCGCGTTCTAAGCGCGCAACTGCGGTGGCCATGTCCTGCATTTGCTCGGGCCGATGCAAGGCTTCAGGGCCGACTTGCAGTTGGGTGAGAGTCAGGCCGCGGCCGGCGAGTAGAGCATCAATTAAGCTATCGTACGGAGCGTCGCGGACGACATTCCAGACCGGGTAACGGCGCATATACATTGTGGTGGTTAGCGGTTGGTGCCCGGCCCGTTTCTGGGGTGAGGCAGGGGCTAATCACTAACAACTAACCACTAACCGCGCCTCGGTCAAGGTGCAGCCAACGCGTTTGCCTAGACGCTAGTGTTGCGTACATTTGTTCGCTGTATTTTTTCAACTTAATCACTGACGTTACGCATCCTTTGTCATACCTGCGAAAGCAGGCATCCAGAGAATCCCATTGACGGCCCGTGCTCAGACTGGATTCCCGCTTGCGCGGGAAGGACCTGGGTGCGCGGGCGTCTCGCCCGCATGGCGTACTGGATTCCCGCCCCGTGTCAAGGCACGAGGTGACGTTCTTGCGCGGGAATGACGCCGGGGGCCAGCAACGGGCCGACGATAACCAGCGACTGCGTAACATCAATTAATCACTGACGTTACGCAGCAGCGTTAGCAGCCGGCGGCCCCTTGGGCGTTGTCCCGTGGGGGGCTGAGTGTGTCGAACCGTAGGGACAGACCTACGGCGTCTGTCTCCCAAAGGATCCGCCGACGCCAGGCGAAGGGCACGACTCCATGGCAGCCAACTGCCTAACGTCATTTAATTCACTTGGGAAAAGAGCATGTTACGCTGCTATATAGCCCTGCTCGGTATCGCCGCATTGCCCCGCCTAGCGGCCGCCGGTCCCAATGCAGATGCCGAAATTTTCACCAGCGCAGAAGGCCCTTTTTGCGGGTTTGCCGCCAATAGCACCGTGGAGTTCAGCGTCTCGGCGCGCAACATGAGCGGCGTGCGCCAAGTCAAATTCGAATTTAGCTGGGAACCAGCCCACGCGATCGCCGCGATCTCGGGCGCCCTAGGCGAGACGACGAGGGCCCATTCCTTTGTCTCCCCAGGACTGCCCCAGATAAAAGGCCCAACCGCCCAATGGGGCATCGCGACCCTCGGCGGGGCCGCGATAGAGGGCGAAGGTCATCTCGCCATCATGGCTTTCACCTTGGCCGACTCTATCAGCCCCACCACCCCCATAGACATCTACCTCGATGTGGTGTCACTCGGGCCTTCCTTTAACGAGCGCGACGACCTCCACCCCCAAGTTGCGTTCTTGCGCAATTACTGCGACGACGACGGGCAGGCTTTGCCGGATGGCATCTTCTTTCGCTTGGTCGGGCAAAACCCCTTCTTTTCGGCCGCTGGCAGCGGCCGAAAAGCCGACAGCAGCACCGGCGAAATCCTCGTGTCGGCGCGCCTGTTGCAAGCCGGGCACCTCCGCCCTAGCGCATCTTTCACTTGGGACATTACCAATCCCGGAGCGGCACCGGCATACGCGCTCGTCGACGACGAGGCCATCCCCATCCCGGCCGGCGCAGCCCAGCAGATAACGACCACTAGCGACGAGCGCGGCCAGACCTATCTGCTCTTCGACGCCGAACAGGCTACCTCGCTCGTTTTCAAGACCTGCGCCGAAGGCTCGTGTGCAGAAAACCGAGTCGTATGGGGAGACGTTGCCACGTCCATCTCAGTGCCGTCCGGCTTCGCGCTACCGCCCGACCCCATGCTCGCGCAGAACTACCCCAATCCCTTTAACGCCGGCACCGCTATCCCCTTTGCCATCCCCGAGGGCGGAGCTCAGTTTGCCCAAATCGACATCTTCAACGCAATGGGGCAAAAGGTGGCCACGCCCTTGGCGGCGAGCACTCCCCC
>RKRN01000187.1 GCA_007571365.1 Candidatus Latescibacterota bacterium | reverse complement strand
GAAGATGCTGATTAGGTTCATTTCCATATCTCCTTTTGTTACTATAAAGATACGAAAATAAAGGAGATATGTCAAGCCCAAAACGTCTTATTCCGTAAAAGTCGTCAGCCGCGAGGAAGTCACCTCGTCTAAGGTGTTCCCTCAGTTTCTTGAGGAAAACTTGCTTTAGAACTAATTCTCGCAGATTTTGTAGATCCTCTAGGCTAAGTTCCCCTCTTATTTTATCGATCAATCCGCTATCCCGCCTAGCGAATGAAGTTGCGCGATCGGATATCCATTTTTCTAATTCTTTATAATATTCATGCTCATGCCGGAAATGTCGAGAATTCACGAACCTATCGATAAGTTGTTCGATCTTGGAATTTCGGTTCATCACACGTCAGTATTTCCCCCCGCATCTAGCCCGCGAAAAAACTCAAACGTATAAATGCCGTGGTCGTGCCCGTCGGCCCATGCGATGCGCAGGCCGTAGCGCCCGACGTAGCTAACCCCCCGCACCGAGGCCGTAGCCGACACGGCCTCGGGCTGCAAGAGCGTCAATCCGCCCTCATTCGCGTCGCGCAATTCTCGACAGTGGGCGCAGGGACACGCACGCCGCAAGCCCTCCAAGTCGTAGCGGCTCTCGCGGCCATTGTTCCACGCAATGACCAACTCACCAGCCCGGCCATCCACGGCGATGTCACGCGGCTTTGCCTTGTTCAACGCGGCTCTCCCACCACCTTAGCACTCAACTCATAGGGCGCGGCCGCGGTGATCTCCACTTCGACGAAAGAACCCACCGGCGGCATGCCCTCGGTGATGACGACTTGGCCGTCGATTTCTGGGGCGTCGCGCTCCATCCTCCCATAGCACGCCGCCCCCACGTGTGCATCGACCAAGACCTGCTGCCGCGTACCGACAAGCCCGTCGTTTTTCTCCGTGCTTACGCGCTCTTGCAGTTGCGTCAGGCGGCTGTAGCGTTCCTGCTTGACCTCTTCGCCGACCGGGTCGCCGAGCGCATAGGCCGAAGTCCCATCTTCTGGCGAGTAGAGAAAGCCGGTCGCATAGTCAAAGCGCGTCTGGGCCACGAACTCCAGCAAGGCGGCAAAATCGTCCTCGGTCTCGCCAGGAAAGCCAACGATGAACGTCGAGCGCAGCCCAGCCCCCGGCAGCCGCGCCCGCAGCCGCGCCAGCAAATCGAGCGTCTTTTGGCGCGTCGTCGCCCGCTTCATGCGCTTGAGCACCGGGTCGGAGATGTGTTGCAACGGCATGTCAATGTACAGGCACATCTTGTCGCAGGAGGCGTAGAAGTCGATCAGTTCCTCGGTCCAAAAAGCCGGATAGGTGTACATCAAGCGCATCCACTCAATGCCCTCCACCGCGGCGAGCGCTTGCAAAAGGCGCACGAGCTGGGGCCGACCGTAGAGGTCGGCCCCGTAGCGCACCGAATCCTGCGAAACCAAAACCAACTCCCGCACCCCCTCGGCGGCCAGCCGCTCGGCCTCGGCCACGAGCTGTTCAATAGGCTCGCTCACGTGCCGCCCGCGAATGGCGGGAATGGCGCAAAAGGCGCATTGGTGGTCGCAGCCGTCGGATATGCGCAGATACGACCAGTGCTTGGGCGTCAGCGAGGTTCGCGGCACGCTGGTCAAGTATCCGGGCCGCTGGATGCCCAACACCTCGTCGACGTGGTGGACGATGGCGGCCTCGTCGGCGATCGTCAGCAGCTTGTCGGCTTCCACCAACTCCGGTGCCAGCTCCTCGTAATAGCGCGTCGCTAGACACCCGGTGACAATCACGCCCTCGCACTGCCCCTCTTGCTTGAGCCGATGCGCGTCCATGATCGCGGCGAGAGATTCTTCTTTGGCCGGCTCGATAAAGCCGCAGGTATTGACCACCACCACGTCTGCTTCTTCTGGCGCGTCCGTCAACTGGTAGGCGTGGCCCTGCAAAAGCCCCAGCATCCGCTCGGAGTCGACCGTGTTTTTGGGGCAGCCCAAGCTGACGAGATGCACTTTATGGGGTTGGTTATGGCTCATCTCATCCCTCGCCAACGTGCTGCACATACTCAATGGCCGCACGCACTGTCTCATCGGTTATGCCCTCCACGACCTCCACCGCGCCAATCCGTCGCCCCAACACAAACCGCAGCCGCCCATCCACCCGCTTCTTGTCGGCCTTGGCACAGGCCAAAATCCGCTCCGCGTCCACCGCCGCCAGCCCTCCAGGCACCCCCAACCGCACCAGCAACGCATCCTGCCGTTGCCGTTCCGCTTCGGGCCAAAGCCCCTCGCGGCAGGCAATTTCGCCCGCGGCGATCAAGCCCAAAATCACCGCCTCTCCATGCCGGTAGCGGCTGTAGTCCGTGGCGGCCTCAATCGCGTGCCCAATCGTGTGTCCGTAATTGAGGATGGCCCGCAAGCCCTGCTCTTTTTCGTCGGCGGCCACCACCTCGGCCTTGATCTCGACATTGCGGCCAATGAGCCAGTCCAAGGTCTCCGGCTCCAGTGCCATATCCACGACCTCCTCCAAATGCTCCTCCAAAAAGGCGAACAGCCCGGCGTCGCGGATCAGCCCGTGCTTGACCACCTCGGCCATGCCCGCGACCCGCTCGCGCCGCGGCAGCGAGTGCAGTGCGTTGGTATCGGCCAAGACCAAGCGCGGCTGGTGAAAGGTGCCGATCAGGTTTTTGCCTAGCGCGTGGTTGACCCCGGTCTTGCCGCCGATGCTCGAATCCACCTGTGCGACAATGGTAGTAGGCACCTGTACGTAGGGCACGCCGCGCAAATAGGTGGAGGCCACAAAGCCCGCCATGTCGCCGACTACGCCCCCGCCGAGCGCCACGACCCAAGCACCGCGGTCGAACTCGGCCGCGATTAGCTGGGTGAAAATGCCCTCGGCCCCGCGTAAGTTCTTAGCTTCCTCGCCTCCGGCATAGACCACCTCCAACACCTCAAACCCAGCGGTACGCAAGCTCTCCCCGGCCGGTTGCAGGTAGTGCGCCGCCACGACCTCGTCGGACACGAGCGCGACCTGCCGACCCAAGGCCAAGTCGCGGCAGCGCGGCCCCAATTCCCCTAAGATGTCGTGGCCGACGAAGATCGGGTATGCAGCCGCTGGGATGTCTAGGTCAATTCTTTGCATAGCTCTCCAACAAGGCGAGCAGTTGCCCGGCTGTGCTCTCAGGCGTCTGCGCCTGTGTGGTGTACAACTCAATGTGAGCTTGGTCGTAGAAAGGCGTACGCTCGCGGAGCAGGGACTCTATTTTGGCGCGCTGCGCCGGCGGGTCCAACCCAGCGAGCAAGGGCCGGGTGGAGCGGAGACTGACGCGGGCAAAAATCGTCTCCACATCGGCCTTGAGGCACACCAAAATCCCAGCGCAGCGCACAGCCGCGATGTTGTCGGCGCGGGTGATCGCCCCACCGCCCAAGGCCACTACGGCATCCGAACGCTGGCAGGCTTCAAGGACGCAGTCGCGCTCTAGCTGGCGGAAATGCGCTTCGCCTTCGTCGGCAAAAATCGCCGCAATGGATTTGCCGGCGCGCTGTTCGATCATCTGGTCGGTGTCCAAAAAGCAACGCCTTAGCTGCCGTGCTAAGACGCGCCCGACCCGGGTCTTGCCCACGCCCATAAAACCCGTCAGAAATACCGGCCCTTTCGTCATGGCCCTCACCTCACATGCGCTCGAGCGTCTCGATGCCGAGCAGGTCGAGCCCTTGATGCAGGGTGTGTGCGGTCAGCCGCGCCAGCAGCAACCGACTCGTGCGCACCGGCTCGTCCGCCCGGAGGACCGGGCACTGCTCGTAGAACTTCATAAAGGCGTCCGCCAATTCGTAGAGATAGTTGCACAGCACGTGCGGATAGCACTGGCGAGCCACAGCCGCGACCACTTCGGAAAACTGCAACAGCTTGATGGCGAGCGCATGCTCGGCCCTTTCGCCAATGGCAATCGCGCCGCTGAGCGCACTTTCGTCCACGCCAGCGCGGCGGAACAGGCTCTTGATGCGGGCATACGAGTAGAGCATGTACGGAGCGGTGTTGCCATCTAAGGCCAACATCTTGTCCCAGTCGAACACGTAGTCCGAGGTGCGGTTGAACGACAGCTCCATGTACTTGATGCTGCCAATGCCAATCACGCCGGCGATCTGCCGCCGCTCGGCCTCGTCCATGGCCGGATTCTTCGCGCTCACTTGGGCAAAGGCCCGCTCCACGCCCTCGGCCAGCACGTCCATCAGCTTGACCGTGCCGCCGGCTCTGGTCTTAAACGGCCGGTTGTCCGCGCCTAAAATCGCGCCAAATGCATGATGCTCCAAAGCAGTCGTCGCCGGTGCGTATCCAGCCGCCCGCGCCACCGCAAATACCTGCTGCAAGTGGAACGACTGGCGCGCATCGACGATGTAGAGAATGCGCTCGGCCGCCAGCGCACCGGCCCGATAGCGCACGGCCGCTAGGTCGCTCGTCGCATAGAGGTAGCCGCCGTCCGACTTCTGCACGATCACCGGCGTGATTTGGCCGTCCTTGTTTTTAAATTCTTCCAAGAAGACGCACTGCGCCCCGTTGGATTCCACCAGCAAGCCCTTGGCCAGCAAATCTTCGATCACGCCGGGCAAGTCGTCATTGTATGCGCTTTCGCCCCGCACATCTTCGGGCTTCAGGCCAACCCCTAGCGCGGCGTACACGCGCTGGCCGTGGGCGAGCGACTCGTCGATAAATTGCTGCCACATCCCCAGCACGTGCCGATCGCCGCTTTGCAATTTGACCACGAATTCCCGCGCCAAGTCGGCGAAGGCCGCGTCTTGGTCAAAACGCTGCCGCGCCGCTTGGTAGAATACTTCTAGATCGGCCAATTCCGTGGCCGGATCTGCAAGCTGGTCTAGGTGGGCGATGAGCATACCAAACTGCGTCCCCCAATCGCCCACGTGATTGTGGCGCACGACCTCGTGGCCCAAAAATTCGAGGACGCGGGCTATGGCGTCGCCGATGACCGTGCTGCGCAGATGGCCGATGTGCATTTCCTTGGCCAGGTTGGGATGCGAGTAGTCCAAGACGACCTTTTGCGGCGCGTCCTTGGGCACGCCGAGTCGCGGGTCGGCCAACACGTTCCCCAACTGTGCGGCCAGCCACTCGCCCTCGAGCTGGATATTGATAAAGCCCGGACCGGCGATATCTACGGACGCAGCCATGTCCGCCAAATCCAGTTCCGCCACGACCTGAGCGGCCAGTGCGCGGGGATTGGTCTTGAGTTTCTTGGCCGCGGCCATCACGCCGTTGGCCTGATAGTCGCCGAACTCCGGGCGGGTAGCCGGACCGACGAGAGCCGGAGAATCGGCCGGTGCGCCCGCTCGGGCCAGTGCCGCGCTAATGCGCGTTTCTAGTGATTCGGTTATCATGTGCTGTAGTATGGTTGTTTGTCTTGGTAGCGGCCTAAGCGGGAAAATGCTCCAAGGCGGCGGCCATCATCGCCTCAACTGGCGGCTCGACACCGGTCCATAGCTCAAATGAACGCGCCCCCTGCCAAGCGAGCATTCCCAAGCCATTGATCGCAGTGGCACCAGCGGCGGCCGCCTGCCGCATAAGCATAGTCTCTAACGGATTGTACACAATGTCGGCGACCAGCATACCTTCGTGCAAACACGCCGGGTGTGCCAGCGGCGAAACGTCTTGGCGGGGATGCATCCCCAGCGCCGTGGCGTTGATGAGCAAACC
>RKRN01000242.1 GCA_007571365.1 Candidatus Latescibacterota bacterium | reverse complement strand
TTTCCTCTTCCCGGTGGGCAGCAATGCCGGCAAGCGCTTTGACAAGCAGGCTCTCGGCTATTTCCTCACGGCGCAAAAGGAAGTAGGCCCGATTGAGCTGGGGGGCGAAATTTTCAACCTAGACCCGGACTACAGCGGCAACTACGACAGCAACCGCGGCGGCGTAGCCTTCTTCAGCGACGATTGCTTCGTGTGTCCGCAGATGCAGGAAATGTCCGTCATGACCGACAATGACGACAACGACCAGTGGCCAGACGAGATGCTCAACGAGCTGCCCAGTGCGGAGAAGTCGGATTCGGGCATTTTCCCCGGGCTGGACGAAAACAACGATCTCATTCCGGACAGCGACCAAAACTTCAACGGCATTGCCGACTGGACCGAGCCGATTCTCTTTTACGACGCCGATCCGCCGGATTTCATCTACGGCATCGACTTCAACAACAACGGCGTGGTGGATTACCGCGAAAACGACGCCCGGCCCGACTATCCCTACCCACGCGACCACCGGGGAACCCACCTAGTGGCCACCAAGAAAGGCTTGGGGCGCTGGGGCCAATGGGCTTCAGTCGGCTATTACACTATGGAGGAGCCGGCTGGCGGCGGGAAGGCCAAGGCCCTGTACGCTCGCTACGAGCACAACTTCACCTCGCCTTATTTGGGTAAAATTCGCATCAACGAAGACATCAAGCAGGTCCAAGACAACATCCGCGACGATGTGTACATCTGGGAAGACGTGGGTTTTGCCCAGCGGATACCCAGCCCCTTCCCGCACTTGAAAGGCCCGATGATTGAGGCGCGGGATCTCAACTCGCAGATTTTCCCGCCGGATGTCGATCCGCTGAACATGCGCAATAGCTTGGTCAATACCTTGTTCATCAGCTCGACCTTTCGGCAGCTTTCCAACCTCAACGTCGTCAACAGCGTCCAGTGGATTCGCAACAACCAAGCCGCCGACGAGTTCGACGACGGCACCCAACAGGAAGCCGGGGTGCTCTCGACCTTTGCGATGGTCAACCGACTCGACTATGCGATCAACGCCGGCAATCTAAACATCCGCCCGATGTTCAAGCACTTATTGCTGCGCGAGCATTCGAGCGTCCTCGAAGACGCCACGGGCGAGGGCCGTATTCGCTCGTTCTCGATTTACGCGCCCATTGTCAGGACCCGCTTCGACCTGACGACAAAGTCCAATCTGCAACTGGGTTTCCAAGGTTTCCCTTTCTGGCGGCACACGAGTTTGGACCGGGTGAATGAGCACAACGATTTTAAGGAGTGGACGCTGGTGCTGATGATGAGCAACCGCTCGGATCACTACGGCTACAACCTCGCCTCCCAGTTCGGCTTTATCCGCACCAGCCGCGAGTACGACGCCGCCACGCGCGCTTCTGATAGCTTCGACAACTCGCGTCTCTTCTTTGATATTGTGGCCGGGTTCTAGGCTAGGAGATTGACACCATGATTCTGGTAAATCTGCTGCTAATCGCAGCGGTCGGCGCGGCCGCCAGCCTGAGCATGCGCTTTTTCTCACCAGTGGAGTTGCAAGACCGCTTTGAGGAAGGTCAGAAGCTCTATGCGCTCGGCGACTACGACAAAGCTATTGAGCGCTATGAGGTTATTCTCTCCACCGAGAGCAACGCCATGATCAACGTGGAGGATGTAACCGTAGCGGTTGACGAGTTTATTCTGCCGGTGCGCGTGGGGGCCACCTACCAGCTAGGCAACACCTACAACAAGCTGGGGCTCGAAAAATTGCAGCGCTCGCAGTTTTTGCGCTCCGAGCAAAAAGAGGCCGAAGCCGACGCTCGCTACGCCGAGGCCCTGCAAGATCTCAACAAGAGCCGCGACCACTTCCGCACCCTAGCGGCAGACGAGCGCGTCGACGATCGCACCCGGGTGATGGCCCAGTACCAGATGATTCAGACGAGTTATCAGCTCAAGGACTACGAGCAGGTCATTGAAGAAGGGGACGCGCTGCTGCATAGCTTCCCCCACAGCCTCTACGAGGCGTCTGTTCACTACGACCGGGCCTGGTCCTATTTTGAATTAGAGCACTATGCCGAGGCCATCGCCAGCTTCAAGCAGGTGTTGGTTTTGGCTCCCAGAGGCTCTAACGCCGATCGTTCGCTGTTCCAGATCGCCGAAAGCTACGACAAGCTAGGGCGATACGAAGATGCGCTGGAGTACCTCAACCGCCTCATCGCCCGCTACGACTTCGCGCAGATGACCGAAGAAGAAATCATCGAGATGACCACCCTTAAGCTCAAGGGATTGGTCGAGGAGACTGCCCGCGAACTAGTCGCCAAGGCTCACCTGAAAAAGGGCGATATCTACGCCCGCAACGGCGAGGTCGAAAAGGCCCTCGCCGCCTATGCCGTGCTCCCAGCCGAATACGCGGCTGAGCCGGTTTTGGTGCAAAACAGCTATATCCGCACGGCCGAGTTGGTGCAGAAGGAACAGGGCACGACAGCGGCTATCGCCGCGTACAAGGACGCCATCGAAAAGGTCGAAGACAAGCTCTTTCAGGCCCGGACGCAGCTCACGGTCGCGCTGATGCTTTTCGACCAGGAGGAATACCTCAAGTCGGCGCAAGAATACGAGATATACCTCAATGCCTACGGCGACGTGGCCCAGCGCATCGGCTTCGACCGCTATAAGGTGCTTTTTCGCATCGCCCAGTGCCATCAAGAACACGGGCGGCAGATCCGCAGCGAAGACCCGGCCAGAGCAGACGAGCAAATCGCCCAAGCCCTTGAAGGCTACGACCAGCTTTTGAGCCAGCGCGAGGACAATGTCCTGATACCGGATGTGCTTTTTAACGCCGGTTTTGCCAATCAGCTCCTAGAGAACAACCAAGCGGCGCAGCCCCTGTACCAGCGGTTAATTGATGAGTATCCGGATCATCCGGCCGCTCCCAACGGCCTTTTGCAACTCGCCCGCATCGCCTATGCCGCCGCCGATCTCAAACGGGCCGAGGCTATCTATACGTCGTTCCTCAGCCGCTTCCCGGAGTCGGAGCTACGCAATACGACGCGGATGGAGCTGGGCCTCACCTACAAGCGCCTTGAGGATTCCGCTAGCGCCATCGCCGCCTATGAGACGGTGGAAGAGAGTTGGGACAAATGGCCTACCGTGCAGGTCGAGTTGGCCGAGCTGTACATGGGCAAACGAGAATACGAAAAGGCGCGCCAAGCACTCGCTAGTGCTTTGGACCAAGCCGGCGACGACACCCTAAAGGGCCAGATGCACTACACCTTGGCCCGAGTGCATTTTGCCGAGGACAATTTCGTTGCTGCGATTGATTCTTGGGGGCAGGCGATTGGGCTGGATCCGCCCGGGCATATCTTGCAAAATTCGCTGCTGGCCCGCGGCGGCGCGTACTACGAGGTCGCCAAACAGCAAGACGCCGCTGGCGACACGGCCCAGGCCCGCACAAGCTATGAGGCGTCGCTGGAGGATATGAAGGCCCTGCTCGAAAGCGATCCCGCGCCCCAGATAAAGGACAGCGCCTTCCGCACACTGGGGGCCGGCATGATCCGCTTGGGGCGGCAAGAAGAGGCGGCCCGCTACTACCAAGAGCTTATCGCTGCGTCAGACGACCCCCAAGAGCGGGCGACTTTTAGCATGCTCTTGACCGAGCTGTACTACGATCAGCAGGACTTCGCGCAAGCCGAAAAATTCGCTCGTCAGCTCCTCGACATGCAGTTTGAAGACGACAATCAAGCCGGGTACTATCGCAAAGAACGCGCCTATTCCATCATCGGCAACGCGCTGTTGCAGCAGAAGCAATACGAGGAAGCCGCCCGCATCTTCGCCCAAGGGCTTAGGCGCTATCCGAATTCAGGCGAGAGCGGCAACTTGGCTTTCTCTAAGGGCTTTGCCGAAATCAGCTACGGCGACTACGCCACCGCTGCCCAGAGCTTTAAGTCCTTTGTCGACGCATATCCGCGCAACGCCAACCGCATTCACGGCCAGTACTATCTGGCCCACAGCCTGCAAGCCCTGACGCAATTTAGGGAGGCCGCGGCCGCTTTTGCCGAACTGGTCGAGCGCTATCTCCAGTCCCAGTACGAGGAAGAAGCACTTTTCCTCATTGGCGAAAACTACTACAACGAGCAGGCCTTTGCCGAGGCCGCGGCGGCCTATCAAGCCCTCTTGGCCAAATATCCCCAAGGGCCATACGGCGGGTCGGCGCAATATGCGTTGGCTTGGTCCTTCGTCGAACAAGAGCAGATGGAGCAAGCCGTAGGCGCGATGCAGGAGCTCGTCGCCAATTATCCCGACAGCGAATTCGCCCCTAAAGCCCAGTTTACCATCGGCGACTACTACTACAATATCCAGGCTTATGACGAGGCTATGGCGGCCTACAAGCAAGTGCTCAAGCTATATCCCAACTCCGAAGAGGCTTCGCGGGCCACAGCCTTAGTGGAAGAGTTAAGCGAGATTCAAGCCAGCTTTAGCTACAACGAGGCCATGAAGCTCTTTGAAGCCAAAGACTACGAGCGGGCCGTGCCGGCCCTGCAGGGGATTATCCGCGATTACCCCGGCACTTATACCGAGTTGGCCGCGTACTGCAACTTGGGGCTGGTCTATGAAATCACGCGCCAGTGGTCGCAGGCGGTGGAAAACTATCAGGTAGTGGAAGAAAAGGGCGGGGACAAGCCGGAAAATGCCGACGTGGTCAGTTTTGCCAAGTTGCACCGGGAGTGGATCGTGGAAAACCGGCTCTAGCGAGCTTTTAACGCAACGCAAAGCAGGACACAATACCGGGAGGTTGTAATGGAGCAGAATTTTTTAGTGGACCAGTTTTTCAAGGGCGGGCCTATGATGTGGCCCCTGTTGCTCTGCTTGCTGATTGCCCTGGCCATCATCATAGAACGGCTGTGGCGTCTGCTGATGGTTCCGGGCGAAGAAGAGGCCGAATATCAGCTTAACGAGGCCGAGGAGGTGCTCGGCACTCAAGGCGAGGAGGGGGCCATAGAGCTTTTCCGCCAAGGCAGCGGCGTACTCAACTTTATCTTCGCCGCCTTGGTGAAGCGCTACGACATCTTAGTACTAGAAAATCGCACGAACCTAGAGGACATGCGCCAAGAGTTGATCTTGGCCACTGAAGAAGCCGGCGAAATGTACTTAGGTCGCCTGCTCAACGCGCTCGGAACGATTGGCGTCCTCTCCCCGCTAATGGGGTTGTTGGGCACCATCATGGGGATGATCAACGCCTTTGACGCCATTGCCCGCGCCGGGGCCGGCGATCCGGCCGCCGTGGCCAGCGGTATCTCCGAGGCCCTGATCACTACGGCCAGTGGCCTCATCGTCGCCATCCCGACCATCATCTTCCACCGCTACCTCTCCGGCCGGGCCGAAAAGGTCTTCAAGAGCGTGGAGCTGTACTGCCACGCCTTCGCCAATACCCTGCTGGTGCGCTTTGAGGCTAGTCAGCAGCAGGGTCGCTAGGCAGAAAGAGACCAGGCGATGCGGCAGAGACGAAAGAGCGGATTCGGCCAACGGGCTTTTAAGACCTCGGAAAACCCAGATCTGACTCCGCTGATCAACTGCATGTTCTTGTTGTTGGTTTTCTTTATGGTAGCGACCACCTTTGTCAACCCCAAGGGCCTGAGCGTAGATCTACCGGGCGGCGAAGGCGAGTCGAGAGCGACCAAAGACATGAACATCGTCATTGACCCGGATCGGACGATCCAAGTCAACGGCGAGATCACCGACGAGGCGCAATTGGCCGAAAAGGTCCGGCAAGTCATCGAGACGGACAACACCAAAAACGTGATCTTGGAGTCCGCACGTTCAGTGCCTCACTCCTATGTGGTACAGGTGATGGACATCACCCGCGGCGAGGGCATTGAGGCCATTGCTTTTGCCAAGAGCGGCGAGGAATAGCGGCATGGCTAAACGGAGACAATCGCTGGCCGAAAAAGCCGGCGAATTTGAACTGAACCTGACGCCGATGATCGACGCCGTGTTCCTGCTGCTGATCTTTTTTATGACCACCACGGTCTTTGTCAAGGCCACGCAGCTCAAGATCGAGTTGCCCGACTCGGTCCACTACGATCAGCTAAAGGCCGAGAAAAAGCTGAACCTGCGCATTTCGAGCGAGGGCCAGCTCGAGGTTAACGGACAACTCGTGGCTATGGGTCAGCTAAGAAGTTGGCTGGAGCGCGAGAAGGTCCGCACCGGTTCAACAACGCTGATCATCACCGCAGACGCCGAGGCCGCGCACGGCCACATCATCGACGCGATGGAAATGGCCACGATGGCGGGCGTAGAACAGATCGACATTGAAACCGAAGAACCAACCAATTGACGACAGCTAGCAAAAAGGGAGTTGCGATTTTATGCAAGCGAGGTATTTGGTGCTCGTTGGCTTAGTGGTGCTCGGGCTGGTCTGGAGCTGTGGGGGGCTGGTGCCGCCCCAACTCGCCTACGACCTGCACGTGATGCCCGTCCTGCCCGAAGGCCGCGGCGACTACACCATCGACCCGGACGACAGCTCGATGGTCTTTAGCAAAGAGGGGCTTTTAATCCGGGTGCGGCACTTGAGCGACCGCGAGCTCAACGAGCGTTTCCCGCCCCTGTACGACGGTCGCCACGTCAACCCCTACACCCGCGACGACATCGATCCCGAAAAGGGCTATATCCCTCCCCGGTTTACCGTTTTTGAAATCGAGGTCATAAACAAGACCTATGCCAAGATCGAATTCGATCCGGCCAAGGCGACCATGGAAGCGGGCGGCGAGACCTATCGCTACTACGATCCCGGGCGCGAGGGAGCCATCGTGTTGGGGGGCAATAGCTTCACCAAGTACTACAAAATGGAGCTCGGCACTTCGGGTAACGAGCGCGAAATCAACTTGGAACGCATGGGCATTATCTACAAGACGGTCTTTCACCGCCATCGACCGATCTTCCGCGATAGCAGCCAAAAAGGCATGTTGGTCTTCGATCCATTGCTGCCAGAAAACGACGAGCTGCTACTCACATTCGGCGAATTTGTGCTGTCGTTTGACGCCAGCGGCAACCCCGAAGAAACCATCGACGTCGAGTTCCGCTTTGTCGTGGACCAAGGAACGAGGGAAAAGGCCAGCACGAGCGGAGCGGGCTGAATCCTCGGTGCTGCGGCTGCTTGCGCCCCGGATTCCCGCGTACGCGGGAAGGACTCAATCGGCGATGGTTGCGCGGCGCAACAGCCGGCCTAGCGGGCTTGCGTCGGTCCGTCTTGGGAAAGCCAGCGAATTCTTCGAGCTCGTAGCCGATGAATCCGCCGGTCACATCCATTAATTGACCTACACAACATAAGCGGGTGGTCGCTGGGTTGATGTTGACCTGTCCGCGATCGCACCTGACATAAGCACTCAGGGAAGAGGCCCAAGTAGCCGCCGCCTAATACATCTCCCTCGGCCGAGGGAGCGGATTGAAACTATGCACAAACTACTGTTGGCCGGGCTGCTAGTCGGGGCTTGTATGAGCTGTGGCGACAAGCGGCCGGACAACGCCTATCTACTGGCCAAGGTCGGCCAAGGCGAGATTACCGCGGCCGATCTGCGTACCTTCGAGACCAATCTCAAAACGGCTACCAGGCGCGCACAACACCGGGACAACTTGCAGACGCTCATCGATCGCGAGGTCTTGCTTTTGGCGGCCCATGAGCGGGGCTTGCAGCGCGACGAAGCGGTCTTAGCCGAACTCGCCCAGCGCGAAACCAAGGCCCTCGCCGATGCGATGTTGCGGCGCAATGTCGAGGATAAGGTCGCGGTTTCCGCAGACGACATCGAAAAAGCCTACGCCCGGCCGGGGTGGGGCGAAAAGGTCTCCGCCATGGAGATTTTTGTGCCCGACCAGCAACAGGCGCGTCAGGTGCAAACGCTTTTGGCGCAGGGCGAGGATTTTGCGGCAGTAAGTCGTCAATTCGCTGCCGACCCCTATTACGGTATGCATACCGGTGAGATCCGGCAGAGGGCCTATTCGCCCTTCGACAGCCCCCGCGACCTAGCACAAGCGGTCTTTGCCCTGCCGGTGGGCGGCGCGACCGCGCCACTCCCCTTGCACGGCGGATTCGTCATCGCCAAAGTGGCAGCGCGGCAACGCGCCGAATTGGTCGAGGTTGAGGACGGCATCCGCAAGGCACTCGGCACTGAGCAGCAAAAGCAACTGCGCGAATCGTACCTGCGGCTCCTCAAGTGGGATTTGCAGACGGTTTTTGACGCCGAGGGCATGGATATTGTGGTAAGCGTCTTACAGGGTGCGATCCGCTCTGTGGACTTAGACGAGGCCCAGCGCCAGCACCCGGTCTATGCTTTTGAGGGCTTGCAGATGGATGTGGCAGAGGTCTTAGAGGCCGTGCGGCCGGCGGGCCGCTTGTGGCCGGAAGCTACGGCCGACTCGGTCAACGAGAAACTATCTGAGAGTCATTTTCCCACCCGCCTCATGGCCCACGACGCCCGGCGCAAGGGCTTTGATAAAAGCGAGGCTTTCGCCCGGTCGCACGACTTGGCGTTGGGCAACCTGATGCTGATGAAACTGCGCGAGCAAGTCTTGGCGGAGGTGCCCGCGCCGACCGAGGACGAACTGCTGGCCTTCTACGAGGAGCACAAGCATCGTTTCCGCAGCCCCCCTCACGCGCAATTAGAGGAAATTTTGCTTGAGACCCCAAGCGAAGCGCACCAGATCGCGGCTCAGATTGAGGCCGGGGCCGAGTGGTCGGCGTTGGCCCGCGCCCACGGTCGGCGCCGCAACGCCGAAGATGGCCTCCTGTACGTCTCTCAATCACAGGCTCCCTTTTGGGGGGAGGCTTGGATGAACGCGGTGATGAACGCCGAGTTGCACCAACTCCAGGGGCCGATCCAAATGAGGGGCGGCTATTCAATCTTCAGAGTTATCGAAAGATACCCAGAGATTTACTACGGCCTAGAGCTAGAGCGGGTGCGGAATTCAGTGGAGCGGGATGTGCGGGAGCGCGCCGAGCGGGAGTTCTTCAACAGCTATCTGCGCGATCTACACCAAAAATACGCCGAGCAGATCGAAGTGTACGAAGAGCATTTGCCCTATTTGGACGACGAGTTGGTGCAAAACTGAACCAGCGAGGGGAGTGATTTTTGTCGCCGGCCAACGCCCCAGAGCACTTCGCGGTTATGTCCGCTGACGCCCCCTTTGAACCGGGCTTCAACGCCAAGACTCTGTGGGCGGCACTCTTCGTCGGCTTTGTAATGCTGCCCGGCGCGATTTACCTCGGGCTGGTCACGGGCATGAGCATGGCCGGCGGGGCCGAGTGGGTGACCCTCATTCTCTTCATCGAAATGGCCAAGCGCACCTTCGTGTCGCTGCGGACCCAAGAGATCATCATTCTCTACTGGGTGGCCGGCGGCTTGGTGATGATGGGCGGCAAGCTGGGCACCGGGGCCGACCTCTTCGGCGGCCCATTCGGCGTGTTGATCTGGGATCAGTACTTGATCCAATCGCCGCAGGCCGACGGACTGGCCGAACACATTCCAACTTGGGTCGTGCCGCCGCGTGGCTCGGAGGCACTGTTAGAGCGCAGCTTCTTGGACAGCGCGTGGCTCAAGCCCATCGCGATTCTCCTCTGCGCCGTCGCTCTGCAGCGGGTCAACGCCTTGTCGTTGGGCTACGTGCTCTTCCGCATCACCCACGACATTGAGCGCCTGCCCTTTCCCATGGCCTATGTGCAAGCCGGCGGGGCGACGGCCCTTGCCGAAACCTCGGCCAAGCAGGAAGGCTGGCGCTGGCACGTGTTTAGCACCGGGGCCTTTATCGGCGCGGTGTGGGGCGTATTCTACGTGGTGGTGCCGACGCTGTCGTCGGTTTTTCTGACCGAGACCGTGTCGATTTTGCCGATTCCCTTCATCGACTTCACCGTGCCGCTCAAGGCGGTGTTGCCCGCAGCCGTCATCGGCTTGGCCACGGATTTGATCCACGTACTATTCGGCCTCGTGCTGCCGTTCTGGGTCGTCATCGGAGTGTTTGCCTCGTCGATTTTGGTCAACTTGGTCGCCAACCCCATCCTCTATGCCTACGGCATCCTGCACACTTGGGAGCCGGGCATGTCGTCGATCCCCACCCAAATCGCCAATACCTTTGACTTCTGGTTGAGCTTTTCGCTGGGTGGGGCCATCGTGGTCGCGGCGGTGGGCTTCTATACGGCCGGCAAGGTTTTGCTCGCCGCTGGCAAGGAACGCGCTCCGGCTCAAGCCCTCCACCCCGAGCGCGGCGACATCCGCATTGTCATGGCCTTGGCAATCTGGGCGGTGAGTACGCTGGGCTTTGTGCTGATGGTGTACTATTTGGTGCCCGATTTTCCGTGGTGGATCACCGCGCTCTTTGGCTTTGTGTGGACGCCGATCTACTCGTATATCGGCACGCGGATGATCGGCCTGACCGGATCGCCGCAAGGGGTGACCTTTCCCTATTTGCGCGAGGCCAGCTTCTATTTGTCTGGCTACCAAGGGGCCGGGATCTGGTTCGCGCCGGTGCCGATCTTCCAATGGGGCTACGAGGCGCAAGTGTTCAAGCAGCTAGAGCTGACGCGCACTCGCTTTGGCAGCATCGTCAAACTGACGGCGCTGACCTTGGCGGTCATGTTCGCGTGTAGCTTCCTGTTCTGGTCGCTGATATGGAAGCTCGGGCCAATTCCCTCCTCGGCGTACCCATTCGTGCAAAAGATGTGGCCCTTCCACGCTACCATGCAGGCGTTCTGGGCCAAATCCACCCTGCCGGGCTTTGACCTGAGCTCAGCCGAAGGCGCGGGTCAGAGCTTGGTGACGCAAATTATTCGCTGGGATTACATCGGGGTTGGGCTGGTCTTTAGCGGCGTCTTGTACGCGCTCCTGAGCGCACTCAGTGCGCCGCTGGGGATCTTTTATGGCTTTGTCGCCGGCTTGGGCGGCTGGCCGCACTTTGCCATCCTCAACTTCGTCGGGGCCTTGCTGGGCCGCTTCTACTTGCAAAAGCGCTTTGGCCCCGAGCGTTGGTACGCGTACGCGCCGATCGTGCTGGCCGGGTACTCGTGCGGGGTGGGGCTAATTGGCATGACGTCGATTGCCATTGCGCTGATTTCCAAGGCCGTGTCGCAGGTCGTGTTCTGAGGGGGCACCCGGTGAGTCGCGCACTGGTGTGCATGGCCCTGTTGGTGCTTGGTTGTCAGGGCTCAGGGCAAGTAAGCGGGGATCGCGTGGTTGCACCCACTGCGCCCGGCGCGGCTCCATCCTCTGAAAATTCTACGCCAGCTACTCAAACAAACAAAGCCGATCACGCCATGGTCCTCGTTCCCGAAGGTCTCTTCGTGATGGGTTGGGACACCGGCGACCCAGACGAGCGGCCGCCGCACCCAGTCTTTCTTTCTGCGTATTACATCGACCAGTTCGAGGTTACCATAGGACGATACCGGCAGTGCGTGGAAGCCGATGCCTGCCAAGAGCCGGCCTACGCTCCTAATTGTAGCTGGGACAAAGCACTAGCAGACACCCATCCCATCAACTGCGTCAACCGCCAAAGCGCGCTCGACTATTGCGCGTGGGCGGGCTTGCGGCTGCCAACCGAGGCCGAGTGGGAAAAGGCCGCACGCGGCACCGACGGGCGCCCGTATCCTTGGGGCTACGAGTTGGAAGGCGACGAGGCCAACTTTCGCTTTATCGCCGGTGCGACCGAGCCGGTGGGCAGCCGGCCCCAAGGGGTGTCGCCGTACGGAGCACACGACATGGCCGGCAACGTGTGGGAATGGGTCGCCGATTGGTACGGGGACGCGTACTATGCCGAGAGTCCACGCGACAATCCGCCGGGGCCGTTGCGCGGCGAGTTCGGGGTACTGCGCGGGGGGTCGTGGTGGTTTGAGCAGGAGTCCTTGCCGGCGGCGAATCGGCAAGCCTACCATCCGCTATTGACCGATATCGACATTGGGTTCCGCTGTGCGCGGGATTTTTAAGCGGGTGATCTTGCTCGTCGCGCTGGCCGGCTGCGGCAAAGAGCCGGTAGCACCGGTCGTCTTGGAAGAGGGCTTTGTCATTGCGTCGTCGGCCGATATTGCGGCTTTGAGCCAAAGAGGGGGGCCTGCGTACATCATCAACGGCGACTTGCAGATCGTCGGCAGCAGCTTAGTTGCGCTGACCGGTTTGGAAGGGCTGAAGCGGGTTGAGGGCAGCGTCGAGATTTGGTTTAACGACCGCTTGGAAAGCCTAGCCGGGCTGGAAGGGCTTGAAAGCGTCGGGGCTGGGTTAGGTCCGGCGGATGCCCCACCGCCTTTGCCCGCGCCCGTAGCGGGCAAGGCCGCTCACGTGGTGGAAGGGTTGTTGATCTTTGAAAACAAGGCTCTGTGCTCGCTCAAAGGACTGGAGAACTTGGCTTCGTTAAGCGGGGGCTTGGCCCTGGTCCGCAATGAGTCGCTTACTTTCCTGACGGACATGCCGCAGTTGGTGGCGATCGAAGGCAGCGTGGACATCTGGTACAACGATTCGCTGCAAAGCCTAGAGGGGCTGCACTACCTAGCTAACGTGCGGGACTTTTTGGAAGTCAGTGGCAACGGGGCACTGCACAGCTTAGCCGGGTTGCGCGGCGTCAGCCACGTGGGGGCGGATTTGATCATCAGTAACAACGCGCTGCTGCCCCAAGCCGAGGTGCGGGCCTTTGCCGAGCAGATGGTCGCCCAAGGGTTTGCCGGGGCGGTGATCGTCGAAGGAAACGGAACCCGACGTTAAGAGGCCCTAACAGCCCGCAGAGTGCGCCGGCTTCACTTCCGCACGAGGCGGATGCGGTGATTGCGGGTATCGGCGATATAGAGGTTGTCGTCCGGGTCTAATTCAATTCCATAAGGGCGGCTAAGTAAGGCGGCCTGCGGCGGGCCGCCATCGCCGCTGTCGCCGGATTGGCCGCACTGACCGGCTACGGTGTGCATGGTGCCATCAAGGTCAATGTAGCGCACGCAGTGGTTGAAGGTGTCGGCGAAAAAGACCCGGCCCGCGGAGTCAAGGGCCACATCGCAAGGCCAGTAGAGCGAAACGTCAAGGGCCGCGGCTCCCTCGTCGCGCTCGCCATCGGGCATGGGTGGGAAGGCTCCATTGCCGGCGATAGTAGTAATAATGCCGGTTGCGTAGTCAATTTTGCGGATGCGGTTGTTGAAGGTGTCGGCGAGGTAGAGGTTGCCGAATTCGTCGGTAGCGATGCGGCTGGTGGGCGGGGCGGCTTGGCCTATCGGAGCGTAGATCCGGGCTTGATCGGCCGGCCCGCCGTCGCCGGAAAAACCCGGTTCGCCGGTGCCGACGACCGTGGAAATCGTGCCGTCTGTATCGACCATGCGGATGCGCTGGTTTTCCTGATCGGAGATGTACATGCGCCCGAGCGGGTCAAAGGCGGTAGCACTAGGCAGGTTGATAGTTGCTTGGGTGGCAGAGCCGCCGTCGCCGCTGTAGGTGCGCTCGCCTGTGCCGCAGATCGGCTCTATATAGTCGGTGGCAAAGTCGTAGCGCAGGATCATGGAATTGTGCCAAGCCGAGAGTATTAAGCGTCCAAATGGGTCGAAGGAGATGTGGGTTGGATGGTTGAGGCCGACCTGGCGCGCCCGGCCGGCCGGGGCGTCGCCGAGTTCGCCCGTGCCGATCAGGGTGGTGATGCTGTCTTTGGCGACCCCCCGGTATCGCGGGTGCTGCTTTAGGGTGGCGACGCGGACGCGGTGGTTGTTCCAGTCGAGGATGTAGAGCCGCCCATCGGGGCCGTAGGTCAGGTCTTGCGGCAGGTAGAAGAGTGCTTGCAGCAGCGGAGCTTCTGCTGGGCCTTTGCCGGCGTCGCCGGTGCCAGCAAAAGTTTCGATGTGTCCGTAGGGGCTGCTAGGGCCAGTAGGCGTTTGTCCGCAGGCGGACAGGATGAGTACGAGCACTAGGTAGATCATGGCAAGACAACGCGGCGGATGCGGTGATTGTACGTGTCGGCGATATAGAGCCGACCCTGCGAGTCGAAGTCGAGCCCGGCCGGTCGGTTGAGGGCCGCGCGGAGTGCCGGGCCGCCGTCGCCGGAAAAGCCGGCCGCGCCGCTGCCGACAACGGTTTCAATGATGCCGGTTGCTAAGTCGAGGGCGCGGATGCGGTGGTTAAGTTCATCGGCAATATAGAGAAGGCCATCCGGGCCAAAGGCCAAGTCGCGCGGATTATTGAGGGCCGCGCTGAGCGCCGGGCCGCCGTCGCCGGAAAAGCCGGCCGCGCCGCTGCCAGCCACTGTTTCGATCAGGTCGCGGTCGAAGTCGACGCGGCGGATGCGGTGGTTGAGGGCGTCGGCGATGTAGAGCCGGCCCTGTGGCCCAAAGACTAAGCTGCCCGCCGGCGGCGGGTTGGCACCGGCTGGTAGCTGCAACTGGGCGTTGCGCGGATGGCCGCCGTCGCCGCCAAACCCAGCCTCCCCCGTGCCTACGACGGTGGTGATAATGCCGTCGGGGTCTATCTTGCGCACTCGCTGATTGCGCTGGTCGAGGATGTACAGCCCGCCGTCGGGGCCTAAGACGGTCTGCGGCGGCTGGCTCAGCAGGGCGTCGCGGGCCGGGCCACCGTCGCCAGCAAACCCCGGACCCGCGCCGCATATAACTTGGACGAGTTCGGTTTGCGGGTCGTAGAGGCGCAGCTTGTGGTTGTGCCAAGCCGTCAGGAGCAGCGTGCCGTCGGCCAGCGGCAGGAGGTGGGTCGGGTGGTTGAGGTGGACTTGGGTGCCGGGGGCGCCGGGAGGCACTTGGTCGGATTCGTCGTAGGGGCCGTCGCCGACAAAATCCGTGCCGATGACGGTGACCAGCGTACCCGCTGGAGTCACGCGGCGCACACGGTGGTTGTTCCAGTCGAGGAGGTACGGACCCGAGGGCGTAAAGGTCAGATCGACGGGCCAGTACAGAGACGAAGCCCGTAGGGGCTGGCCGTCGCCATTGAAGCCCGCTTCGCCCGTGCCGGCCCAAGTGCAGATGGTGCCGGGGGCGTCCGGGCAGAGGGCTTGCGAGTTGCTATCCGGGCCGGTGCTCTTGGCACAAGCCGCTGGCAACAGGGCCAAGATGAGGAGCAGGGGTATGCAGCGGTTGGTGGGCATAGTTCGGTGCATTGATGCAAACAGTAAATAATAATGGCTGTTACGCCTTGTAAGGGCAACCCTTGTGGTTGCTGAATGGGGTGGTTCGACATAGATGCGGGACATCAGATAATAACGGCTGTTACGCAGGGTTTGTCATGCCGGCGCAAGCAGGCCGCTAGAGCCGCCTAAAAAGGGCTTGACCCACAACACAGATACTCCCGCGTGCCGCGGGAAGGACCCCGGGCGGAAGCCGCAGCACCTGCCGGCGAAGGCCGGGAATAACAACTGCGTAACGCCAGTTAAGCATAGAGTAGTTTTGAGTTTTCTAAAGTATGACTTTGCATTTCTCAAAATATGAAATACATATCGCGCCGCCTTGAAACCGAACTTCGCCAAGCCATTCAGCACTTTCCTGCGGTGTGCTGACCGGTCCGCGCCGCGCCGGCAAGACCACCCTGCTGCGCCATTTGTTTCCCCGCGCTGAGTACTATCTAGTCGTGTACCAGCCATCGCCCGAGATGCAAAACCTGTCTGCACTCTGTCCAAGCGTCCGGGCCGTCTCCGTCTCTGGGTTGCTGGAGCACCTGCCAGCGCTCCAAGCCTGAAGGTCCCATCCTATGTATGGTATGAGGCAATCTCGCTCAGCGCTCCACCGCCCGGCCCCAAGGCCCCGGGATATAGGGGAAGCGCGTTTCCAAGTCGTCGGCTAGTTCTACGCCCCAGCCGGGTGCGTCGGGTAGCGCGAGATAGCCTTCGGTCGCCGGCGGGTCTTTGAGAATGCCCCATTGCAACGGCCCTTGGCCGATAAACATTTCCAGCACGTGCTCTGCGGGAAGAGCGGCGAGGAAGTGAGCGTTAGATAGGGTCAACAGGCCGTTGTGCCAGTTTTGGGTGAAAAGATCGACGCCGTACTCTTTGGCGCAGTGGTAGATGCGGATGGCCTCACCGAGGCTACAGACGCCAACATCGAGTTGACCTTTAGCGTACGCTTTCTGTGCGAAGAACGGCTCAAACTGGTCGAGAGTCGTGTTGGATTCGCCGCCGGTGATGGGCAGATGCAGTTCGGTGTTGAGGCGGGCGTAGCCATCGATCTGGTCCTTGGGCAGCGGTTCCTCAAACCACGTCCAGCCCGCTTCGTCGAGAAAGTGGCCAATCTCGCGGGCCTGCGCCTCGTTGAGGCGGCAATTGCCCTCCAACATCAGTTCCATGCGTGCGCCCACCGCGTCGGTCACCTCCTGCAACAGGTCGATCATCTGCACAACCGCGACGCCCGACCACGACCACTCGGTGCCCAACCGCATCTTATAGGCGGTAAATCCCCGGTCGGCGAGGGCGCGCGCCTCATCGACGACCACTGCCGGGCGATCGTCCCAGTCGTATTGGACGCCGCCCGAAGCGTAGAGGCGCAAAAGGGTGCGCGGTTTGCGCTCGGGCGCGTCGGGTGTGACGAGGGAGACGATGAGTTCGGCGACGGTTTTGTTTTGCGCCTTGGCGCGCAGATCCCACAGCGCCAATTCGAGGCCGGCGTGGGCTATATACGTGGAGCGGTCGCCAGTGGGTTTAGACCAGAGTTCCGGGTCGAGCGGGTCGCGGCCAATGAAACGGGGCTTGAGCGCGTCGAGCCGCTGGCGGATGAGCGGTGGATCGCCATAGGTAGAAGGTTCGGCAATGCCCTGCAGGCCGGCGTCCGTGTCGATGATGACAACCGGACAGTCGGCTTTTTCCACGTGGAAGGTGGCACTGAACCACTGGTGCTCGGGTTCGTGGGGGCGGGACAGGCAGAGGGTGCGGATATCGGTGATTTTCATGCGTCGTACTCCTATTAAGACAATGCAAGGTCAGTACACCACTCGAATCACGCGCCGGACGCGCTGCTGGTGGGCGTCTCCATCGAGGTGGAGTTCGAGCAGGTAGAGGCCGGGTGGCACCAGTTGCCCGGCTTGGGCGCGGCCATCCCAAACGAAGCCTTGGCCCCCGGCCGTGACGGCCTGCGCGCGCCCGTCGAGCGCGCGACCGGCCAAGTCGTAGAGCCGCAGGTACCAAGGGCGCGGCTCGAGGATGTTGATCACGTCGGCGCGGATGGCGAGCACATCGTTTATACCGTCGCCGTTGGGCGTCAGTACCTCAGTATCGAAGGCGACGTTGAGCAAGAGGTCGCGGGCGACGGGCAGACCGACGACGTTGGTGCTGCTGGCGATTTGGTCGGTCGCATCCCCGGGATCGACGCGCTGGCGGCTGGCGTTTTCAGTGCTGGCGTCTTGAATGAAAAGGACGAAAGGGGTGGACTGCTGAAATACTTGGGCGGCAAAGCGCAATTCGACGAGGTCGTTGTCGCGCAGCGGCTGCGGGAAAGTCACCGCAAACCCAGCTTCGACCGGCTGGTCTTCAACCGCTAAAGACTCATCGTTGACCAAGGCGCCAATAAAGCGGGTCGGTGTCGGCGTCTCCAAGACGAGGCGGTCGAACCCAGAGGCCTTGGTCTGGCGCGGGCGCAAGAAGAAGCGAAACTCGGTTTCCGCACCCGGCCGAACTTGAGTCGGGAAAATTTCGCTGACCGCCTGCTGGGATAGCGGATCGCTAAAGGCCATGCTGAGCGCGTCGAGTTGGATCGCAGCCGACCGATCTTCAGAGACCATCCGCAACTGGAGTTGGGCATAGCGTCTGGGCGAAGGCGATTGAAACTCCTGGCCGGAGAAGGCGTAGAGCTTGCTCCACGCGCTCCAGTCGCCGCCGATGACGCGGGCGGTGTCGATAGGCCCTTTGAAGCTCGGAATCAGCTTGTCATAGCGCCTCTTGGTGACTTCTTTGCCGTTCTTGTCGTAGTAGGTGAGCAGGTTTTCGACCTCGTTGCCCGAGCGGCTGCGTAGTTCCAGCCGGGTACGCGGCGGGACATTGGCTTCCCAAGATAGGGCATTGAGGGTTTTAGGGGTTTGGAAGTCGAGGATGTGCGAGCGAAATTCCAGATTCTGCGGAAAGCCTTCGCCGAACACCTGAAGCTCCTCGGCAAACCCCCGAAAGGCCCGGCGGTTGCTCGCGTCCCAACTCTTCCACAGCACCCGGATAAAGCGAGTGGGCACCAGCCCGAACTCGTGGGTGGCGGCACCGGTTATCTGTTTGACGTAGTCGTTCGCCGCGCCGGAATAGTACTTCTGCCAGATCAGCGTACCATCGGGCGCTATGGCCCCGTCGGAGCCGAGAACCTCGTAGAAATTGAATCCAAAGGAACGCCGGGTGATGAAGAAGTCAATGACCCGGCCGCTGCCAGCGGTAATGCCGCCGCCGGGCCGGGCGACTACGCCGCCGACGATTTTGAGCTTATCGACAAAGTAGGTGGCCCCTAAGTCGAGGATGATGTGCGAAAACACATCGCGCTCGGCTTGGATGGTGCGCCGCACAAACCAGCGGGTGGAGAGGTCGCCGTCAATGAGTACTTGGGCGTTGCCCAGCGGAATGAGGTCTTGGGCGACAAACGCATCGAGCACGACTTCGAGGTTGCCGCCGCGTTCGAGCGTCCCCAAGGCCAGATTGTCGCCCAGTGCTTGGACCTCGACTTCGAGGAGGCGGGTGTTCGGTTCGAGGGCGAGTAGATCGAGGCGCACGTACTGGATTGGCGTGTGGAAGGATTGGTCGAGTTCATAGGTAATCTCGTAGCGGGTGTTCTCCTTGAAGCGCTCGCGCAGGCGGTAGATGACGCTGGTGGCGATGGGGTTATCCACCTCGTCGACAGCGTGTTCGCCGGTCGAAAGCAGCAGGTCGAAAAGCGGCGGTGCCGGACCTTGGGGATCGAAGATCAGCTTGACGCGGCGAGCGGAGACGCCCCGGCCCAAATCAACCTCAATAGTCCAGCTTGCCGGCGGCTCGTCTATGTGGGGGCCCCAGCCCGTGGCTAGGTCGCCATCCATGACCAGCGGCGCGTCTGTTGGGTTGGAACCAGCGCGGCGGATGCCGCCGCCAAAAGCCGCGGCATTGAGAGCCGCATTGATGTCGCGGCGCACCGCGACCGGCTTGAGGGCACCCTGCGGGGTCAGCTCAACCGTGCCGGGCAGCGGCCAAGCCTGCCAGTCGCGGCGGGAAGCAAAGCGAATCTCGTCGGCACTCGCCGAAGGCAGGCTGAAAAAGGCACAGACAACCCCACACAAGCATAAAAAGCATCGGTCTCTGGAGTCCATGATTGGCCCTGCTCCGGCATAGAGTGAATACAAACGCTACTTCTGCAAGACGCGACCCGCGCCATGGCGGTCCCAAATCCCCACTGCACCGTTGCTCTCCCCATCAGCCCCCAAAAAGACGAGGTGCGTTCCATTGGCGGCGTTGACGTGCAAGCCGCCGTTGCCCCCGGCACCTGCACCCGCGTAGATCAGGTTGTCGCCGGTGCGGCTGTTGAGCAACAAGCCGCCATTTTGCAACGAATCAGCCCCGGCGAGGAAGATGTTGACGCCCGCGCCATTGTTGGCCATCAGCAGACCGCTGCCCTTGTCTTCGCCGGCGGCGATGAGCAAACCACCGGCCGCACTCCGCAGGGCCAAGTGGCCGCTGCCGACCTCGCTGGCACCTAAGTACGCCAACTGCTCGCTCTCCGCGCTGTACACTTGCAACGCGCCCCCCTCTTGGTCGCTGCTTACAAGCGACACCAGTGGCACACCAGCA
>RKRN01000021.1 GCA_007571365.1 Candidatus Latescibacterota bacterium | reverse complement strand
CACTCGCTCTCCACCTCGCCCGAGGTCCTGTCTTCGTCGCGCATCCCGATCCGCGCGTTGTGGAGCATGGCGCGGGCCATGGAGACGCTCTGGCGCTCCCCACCCGCAAGCCCGGCCCCCTTCTCGCCGACTTGGGTCTCATAGCCGTCGGGTTTGGCCATGATGAAGTTGTGGGCGTTGGCCGCGCGGGCGGCCGCCATGATGTCCGCAAAAGAAGAGCCGGGCCGGCCGTAGCCGATGTTGTCGGCAATGGTGCCGGAAAAGAGCACTGGCTCCTGCAGCACAATGCCGATCTGCGAGCGCAAGTCGCGCAGGTGTATTTTGCGGATGTCGATTCCGTCGATCTCAATGGCCCCGTAGTCAGTGTCGTAGAAGCGGGCGATGAGGTTGACGGTCGTCGTCTTGCCGACCCCGGACTTGCCTACTAAGCCGATCATCTCGCCCGGCTCGATGTTCAAGTCAAAGTTCTTTAGCACGGGCTTGCTCTTGTCGTAGCCAAAAGTGACGCCGCGGAAGCGAATACTCCCTTTCATGCGCGGCACCCGCTGTGCGGCTGGGTCCTCGTAGGCTTCGGGCTGGGTGTCGATGACCTCAAAGATGCGCTCGGCCCCGGCAAAGGCCCGCGACATCCACGCATTGACTTGGCCGAACCACTCCAAGGGGCCGTAAAACAGCCACATATACGAGTAAAAGGCCAACAGTGTGCCCAAGGTCATCTCGCCGGAGAGGACTTGCAGCCCGCCGAGCAACCAGACGACCAAGACGCCCAACCCGGTCAAGAACGTGATGGTGGCGAAGAACACGCCGCGATTTATCGCGGTCTTTTCGGCCACTTCGCGCAGCCGGCCGTTGGGCTTGGCAAAGGCCGCTATTTCCCGGCCCTCTTGGGCAAACGCCTTGACCACGCGGATGCCGGAAAGCGTCTCCACCGTGCGCTCGGTCAGGCCGGACCAGACTTCGCCCCACTTGACGAAAAACCCGCGCAGCCGCCGCCAAAAGACCACCCCCCACAACATGATTAGCGGCACCGGTATCAACACGTATAGACTCAACGACCAACTCATCCAAAACAAAAATCCGAGGATGCCGAAAACCATCAGGCCGTTGATGACGATATAGGGCAGACCATCGACGAGGAAGTCCTGCAACATGCCGGCGTCGCGGGTGGCCCGCGAGATGAGGGAGCCGACCTTGCGCTTGTCGTAAAACTGCAAGGACAGCATTTCCAAGCGGCGATAGAGGAGCGAGCGAATATCCGCAGTGAGCTGGGCACCGAGCCAAGTCGCAATCCAGCCGTGGGCCCATTCGGCGACCCAGGCAAAGAAACGGATGCCGACCAAGGCCAAGACGAATAGGCCCAAGAGATGGATGCGCTCGGCAAACCCCGTAGGATTGCCTTCCACCGGGACCAACACCTCATCGACGATGTGCTTGGTAATCAGTGGTGGAGCCAACTCCGCGACTGTGGTGGCAATGGAAGCAAAGGCCAAGATACCCGCTTTGAGCTTGTACGGGCCGAGATAACTGGCAATGCGCTTGAGGGTCGCCAGTTTTTTGATGCACGCCGGACAGATGCCGTTTTTCTCCGGCAAGAGCCGCTGGCAGTGCTCGCAGCGGGTCCGGTCCAAGTGCCCATTGACGGCAAACGGCTGGCCTTGGCGCAACTGCTCCAAACCCCGCACCACCTCGGACATTTTCTCGGCCTCCGAGCTGGTGTAGCTCAGCGACAAGGCCGGCGCGTCCACGCGCTCGATCGCTAGCTGCCCGCCGCCAACGAGCGCGTCGGTGCGCACCGCGGCCAGCGCGGCGAGTGGAATATCGACGATCTCGCCTTGGGCAGGCACGACGAGGATGCGATGCTCGGTAGCGACTAGCCACTGGCGGCCAAAGCACCCGTCGGCCGCCAAATCCGTAGAGACGCGGATGAGCACCTCCTCGGCGGCGGGCAAAGCGGCGGCAATCCGTGCGGCTGCGTCGGCGTCGGCTGATTCTAGCAGTTTTTGTACGCTCATAGCTGATTTTCGCGGCGAGGGAACGTCGTAGTCTGCAAAAGCTAATCCTGCTATTTGAACAATGGCAAGCCGACCGGCGAAGGGACTGGCCGCAGCCAAGCAAAACTCGGGGCTGTCGCGGGGCAACCGCTTTGCCAATCTGTTCTTATGCTTACATTTTATAGGCTTATGACTATGATCGCAGACCAAAAGGCGCCAACATCCTCGTCTTACGCAGAGCACAACCAGCGGCTAGCGCACTACCTCCGCGACCTCGCCTTGGAGCAGATGCCGGCCGCAGACCTGTTGCACTGGGCTAGCGAGACCTTTCCCGGCCGGGCCATACTCAACACCAGCTTCCAATACACCGGCGTTGCGATGATCCAGATGGCAACCTCCATGGGGCTGAACTTGCGCTTTACCACCATCGACACCTTCCGGCTCCATGCCGAGACCTACGCCTTTATAGAGGAAGTTCGAGTGCGCTACGGCTGCCACTTTGAGGTCGTCCGGCCCAAGCGCGGCGATGTCGAGCGGATGGTCGCGCGCCACGGCGAGTACTTGTTTTTCGACTCCAAGGAAAAACAGGAGCACTGCTGCCAAGTCCGCAAAGAATGGCCCAACAATGCGCTGCTGCGGACCGCTGACTGCTGGATTTCGGGGCAGCGCTGGGACCAGTCGGCGCATCGCCAGCAGACGGCCAAAAAAGCGGCCTTAATCGACGAGTACGGCACCCGGCGCAAAATACTCAAGCTCAATCCATTGGTCGATTGGAGCGAAGAGGAACTCATGGAATTTACGCGGGCAAACGACTTGCCGGTGCATCCGCTCTACAGCCAAGGCTACCCGAGCTTTGGCTGCATCATCTGCTCCACCCCGATCCGGCCCGACGAACCCAAGCGCAACGGTCGCTGGCGTTGGTTCAACGAACAAGCCAATGTCGCAGACGACCACAAAGAGTGCGGGCTGCACTACAACATCTAAAGGAATCTGAGCAATGGTCCAAACCTTAGCATGGCGTTATCACCGCCCTGGCTGAACGAGCTGCAAGTGCGCACAAGAGTTTCTTGTGCAGAACGACATTGCCGACGGCTTGGTGCAAAGCGCGACCAAAGAACCAATCGCGGGCCCGGCCGCCCTCGCCCTGCTGGCCGACGCGACCGAGCTGTTCGTCGCCAAGGGACAGCGCGTCCTCCGCTTCGACCTGGTGGCGCAACGGCCGGCTGACGAGGAATTGCTGCCGCTGCTGTTGGGCCGTTCTGGCAAGCTGCGGGCCCCCGCGTTCCGCTGTGGTACGCGCCTGATCGTCGGCTATAATCAGGCGCTGCTGCCGCTGGCATTGGGCTGATCACTTTCTGCTTAGGTGGTCCGGTTGTTTTTGTTCATAGAGCAATCTATCTCCTCAAGAGCTTCTCTTTTTGAGCCCACATCGCCTCTTGATGTGAAGTCTATAGAAGAAAGGGATTGCAATGCCATATCATCCAACAGGTAATGTAAAGAATCTAGTTACTAAGCTACTAAAAGATTACGAGGATCGTTCCATCCGTGCCGCATTGCTTCAACACTGGGCGAATATCAACAAAATTTCCTTTGCTAGATTGGAGCGGACAAGATCAGTGTCGCGTTTTTTAGAAACATCCCATACCCATGAAGTAGAGAGCATTCGCGAGATACTAAGTCAATCCATTTTTAAGTTATCGATAAAAGATACAGAAAGTATTTTTGAAATATTGATCGATTCTAACAGACGTAAATCTCAAGGAGCCTTCTATACACCTGATTTTATTATTGAATACTTGGTTAGACATGGGTTAAAGCTAGGCAATAACTGCGAAAAAAAGGGGCCATTAATTTGTGATCCTGCTTGCGGTAGTGGCGGATTTCTCATACGGGCAGCAGAGATACTAAAAAGCAATATCTCTCCAGATAGAGCATTTGCAGAATATCTTGTCGGTTTCGATAATGATCCTTGGGCCATTGAGCATGCTCATTGTCTCATTGAGCTTTTTCTAATCCTTCATGGGGTTGATCCACACGGAATAAATTTGCGCCTTTTCTGTCGTGATACACTATTATCTTCTCCCGAAGACCTATGGAATTCATCAGGTGTTCACAATGGATTCAGTCTAATTACGACAAATCCTCCGTACGTTAAACTTCAGAATCTCGATCCTGAATATCGGCTGCAATTATCAGAAAAATTTAATCGTTACGCCAATGGTAGTTTCAGCTTGGCTCTCCTTTTTTTAATTGCCGGTCACAGACTTCTTAGGCCGCAAGGATACTTGGCCGTAATCACCCAAAATAATCTATATACATCTTTCGCAGGCAATGGTGTTAGGCGTTACTTACAGAATAAGCAGTGTATACAGCGAATTGTTGATTTCGGCCATTACAGAATTTTCAAGCAAGCGAACGCATATACTTGCTTAGTCTTTCTTGGGACCGAAAAGAAAGAGCGTTTTGAATTTGGTAGAATAGAGAAGGTTTGTACCAATAATCTCAAGAAAGCAACGTTCTCAGAAATTTCTTTTTCAGATTTGCGAGCGGATAAATGGCGTCTCGCAAAAGACAATCACTTAAAGAATCTTAAAATTATTGAATCGATCGGAAAACCCCTTGGGACCATAGCTTCTATCAAGGTGGGATTTGCAACACTAAAAGATTCTATCTTTTTAGTCCGCAGTAGAGACGATCAGTACTGTAATGCAAGCCCCTTAAATAGGGAAACTCACATAATAGAGATCGGATTCACCCATCCTGCAATTAAAGTCGCAAGCCTAAATGGAGCAGAAGATATAGCACAAAATGACTTGCGAGTTATCTTCCCTTATAAAAAGATAAAAGGAAAATACTGCCTAATACCAGAAAAGGATATAAAGGAGCGATTTCCGCAGGGATATTCCTATCTGCAGAAATACCGTAGTTTCTTAAAGAGTCGTGACAAGGGCAAGAAAACCTATGAGGGATGGTACGCTTGGGGGCGAACTCAAGGAATGGAAGCAAAGGGACCTAAACTGTTAACCAAGACGTTTAGTAGGTTTCCACAGTTTATGCTTGACAGGAGTGACCAGCTCTTCTGTAATGGATATTCAGTATCTGTAATAGAAGACTCTCTATTTAGAGGTAAACTTACCATCGAGGTTCTCGAAAAAATTACCAATAGTAGGATCATGTATTACTATGCAAGACTAACCAGTTTCCAAATTGAAGGTAACTATCAGTGCTACCAGAAGAATTTTATTGAACGGCTCGGCATCGTCGACATGACCGAAAGAGAAATGATAACACTTATAGAATTGCCAAAGTCTGAAGCAGATGAATATATAGAAGATCTCTATGGGATCAGTAGTAAAGAAATCGAGGAAATCTGTGAGCGATAATGATCTGTTTAGAGTTAGAGGTTAATACAGGTACAAATGGCGTTGCCGATGGGAATAGACAATATCGGCTGCGAAATTTTTCGGTGACAAAAGATCGAAATTAGCCTTAAAATTCTTTGAAACATAACCACTACTTTTTAATTCCTTAAGAGATAAGAAGATTCGCGGAGGAGATTGCTTGATATCTACAAGTATCAATGCCGATCGGTCGTATTTATAATTTTCTTTCTCGTCCTTGCCGATGGCACGATCAGTAATGCCCAAAAAAGTATTGATAAATTTTCGGAACAAGTATTATGGGGCTTGATTTATTTTTTTGTTTGCACTATATTTTATAGCACAAATGGAGGTTATTTTATGGACTTGATTAGTATTTTC
>RKRN01000003.1 GCA_007571365.1 Candidatus Latescibacterota bacterium | reverse complement strand
GCTTCGGGGCTGTATCTGCTGCGGTGGACCTGGCAAGGCCAAACGATCGTGCAGAAAATCACCCTGTTGCAATGACGACAAAAACGCTTTCCATACACAAGAGGAGTATCGTTTTTGTACTGAACCTGCGAGTGATTATCAACCCAAACGGAGAGGATAGACCGTTGACACCTGAAAGACACAAGAGACGCAAAAAAGCAAAACAAGGTGGTATAGTATTAATAGCCTTAGTCGTGCTGTGCATCCTGTTGGCGAATCCAGCAGAGGCTCAGTCTGAGTATGTTGATCCATATACTCATAATCACGTATTTCCTGGGCATGTTGAACCGTTTGTTGAGGGCAGTCCAACGAGTTTTTTACCACTGACGGTCGGTAATCAGTGGACCTATGAGCACTTTTATTCTAATGGTGCTTACGACCTCCCATCCTTCTTTGAACCCGAGCCCTTGAGCTACGCGCGATGGGCTCTGCAGGCGATACAGGAGGTCCCCGGGTATCCTTTCTACGACGATAGCGTTGAGCCGCCTTATGATCTGACGCTCGATCTTGAGCGAGAGCTAACCATTGAAATTACCCATTCCGAGACGATTGCGGGGCGTGAGTATTTTGTTTTTAGCAAGCCTGAGTACGACTGGCCGCCGGTGCCCAATTTGGTCTTGGCTGGCCAGAAGGTGCGCTTTTCAGACGAGGGTGCTTTACTATTTCGCTGGAATGAGCAAGACATCTCTTTATATCACTTCTCGCAGCAATATGTCTGGGACTATACCATTCGAGAGTATCCTTTGCTGTACGACTATAATCGTCCGACAGGTCTTAGAATCTCTCGTACATTTTGGGATACCAAAGGGGGTAGAGGGGCGGATCTACGGGGCATACCAGGATATTTTGTCAATCTTCATGCCTTCATGGAGCCAGGCTTCGTCGCTCGTTTTCAAGTGACTTCTCCGCCGGCCGCAGAGTATAGCGATAAGTATGAGGTTGAGCTGGGTCAAGTTTATTTTTTGACAGGCTATGGGCTCGCCTTTTACGACCTATTTTATTTAGGACTTCATGGGGCTGGTACCTTTACTAATTTTATTCGGCCTATTTCGGCGGTTATTGATGGAGAAAAGATCGCCCATCCCCATATTACTCATCCTATTGAGGTGGGCTATTCCCATGTTCAGCCTTCCTCTTGGGGCCAAGTGAAAGCCTTTCGTGGGTGGCCGTGAGCGCACTCTTTTTCGAGGTTGCTACTACATTCATCGCAACGCTTTAGTGAAAAGGACTGATACGTAAGTTTTCAGGAAGGGTATTATGCTTTTTGGTGTATTCATGCTGCTTAGCATCTATGCGGCAACCGCACACGGCCAAGACTTTGTCTGTGGATTTGGTCTTGGCGAGGAAGAAGACCGGGGACGAGGAGATTAAGAGAATTATGGCAGCTATCAGCGTCCTATTATGCCTCGTCTTGATGGGCCGGACGTATGCCGATGATAGAGAAGCTGTTTGGATGGCCCCCTCGGTTGCTTCGGCTTACAACAGTTTGACACCACCGTTTGCGGGCGGACTAGAGCAAAGCAGCCAGCGGCTTGAAGGCCAGCCGGAAGAAACGGCGGCGCAAGCGATCACGATTTACCTGAGTAGTGCCCACAAAGGGGCGGTGATGGCTTTGTTGGAGGCGGTCGATCAGGGGACGACGATGACAGGCTTGGCCGATTTTGATTCTCTTTCTTTGAACTATGGTCTGTGGAGGCTTGGGATTGGAAAAGTTGCTCGTAAGAGGCTTGGAATTGGAAGTGTCCCTCGTTTTTATAAGTACTCATTTCGGCTTGCGTTCCCGCCGAGTGCGGATGCAGCCACCGTTGCCGGTGCTTATTGGAATTTACCATACGTAAACTCTACCGAGCCGAAGCCACCCTCCGATATGCTAAGCCGGAAAAGACGCGATATAGAAAGCGATGCTAAGTACAAAAAGTTAGCGACCGGTGTGCTGGGGGGTCTCGGTCTCGTAGGAGCGGCCGTCTTTGAGAAGTACGCGGGAGACGATCCGGGATCTCCTTTTATCGGCTTTTGGGGCGGCAACCTAGCTGGAACCGCAATCGGCGTGAGCGCAGTCGATCCACAGGATAATTTCCTCATAACACTCGCAGGTAGTGCGCTATTTGGGGCAGGCGTACCTTTGGTTATAACTATTATAAGTGTCGAGACGTATTCGGAAAATGGTGGTATTTTAGCGGTCTTGAGCGGCTTTTTAGGTCCTATTGTTGGTGCAATGCTTGCGTCAGAAGTAGGGCGCAAGCCCCTTTCGGCTAAGCTCTAATTGGAGCCTGAAGCCCGTCGTTTTTTCGTTTGCTTGATTCCGAACCCCAAGGGATACCTATCAGCCATGGCTAGGCTGCACTTTTAAAGGTCAGTAGAAGAGACACCTCATGCAGATTATAAGCGTTTTACTCCTATCCTCTATGCTCATAGCTGAGAGATCGGATGCGATTAGTGATGGGAACAAAGAGAAATTGACCAAGATGTTTTCGCCGATCTTGATCCTAACGGAAGAGAACAGCACGGAATATGATCCGAAGGAAGACATTCGCATAACGTAGAGACGCATCAAGCATATCGCAGGCGAATAGAATGAAATTGTTGGTGCATTTGTTGATTAGTTTATACGCTTCTAGTGCTAGTGCTTGGAGCCAAGACACTGATTTATCTGAACTTATGAGCCTTGAACCTTTTGAATTTAAATGTGGGTTCAGTTCGGAGTATCGGGTCGTCGGGACAAGCGGTAGTACACCGGACGACTACCGGCAGGGAGAAATCAAAACACTGATCCTGTTTGGCAAGCTTAAAGGTGCCAAGGATCCTTTTGACTTGCAGATACTTGGGGATCGGGAAGGCGTGTTGAATCAGAGTGCTGACTCTTTGCTATCGGTCACTCATGAGGGTAGCTTAGCACACTATTTTCACAAGATGTCGGATGGAACACTAACATTAGTGCCGAGCTCCGGCGGCATTAAATTAACCCGGTATGAGTCGGTAGAGGATATTCGCTCTGACTATATAGCAGATTGTTCTAATTGGCATAGTGGTTTGAAGAATTTTGTAACGGAAGTACTCAAAAAAGCCGATAGTGACAATTCTGTTGACTTCAGTGATATAGACCTAGTTGCTGTGATAATTCCGATAGAGTTTGCCGAATGTACTGGGGGAACGGCTTTTCTTGAAGGTATTCCTGTCAATGACAACGTCACCGTGCCAAGGGTCATCACGGCGACCGAGTTGCAAAGTTTTCCTTTAATAGTAGGCATTCTAGCGCATGAGTACGGTCATGTGATGGAGCTACCTGAGCTTTATGACCGCACAGACTCTACTTTTGCTGATGAGGGGGCCGGCATCGGTTTGTGGGGTGTGATGGGGAAAGGTCCCGTTGGATGGCGCCGGGGTCGCATAAGCGAACCTGCGAGAGAGAGGTACTTCGGCTCTGGCCCGACTTCGATGTCGGTATGGTCGCAGATGAAAGTGGGATGGATCGCGGCGGAAACGGTGTCTGCGGATAGGCCGGGCGTCCAACTCCACGACGTCAACTCCGATAGTGGCAAGGTATTGAAAATCCCCGTGCTTGGTTCAAGCACAGAGTACTTCCTTGTGGCGAACCGGCAGAATACTTATCCGAGTGCGGGCAGTTACTACGACGACTATGCGCCGGCGAGCGGGTTGGCCATCTGGCACATTGACGAGACCGTGCATCCTAATAAACGTGATGTCAACATTGACGAAGCCCATAAGCGGGTTGACTTGGAGTGCGCTGACGGGCTTTTTTCGGATAAGGGTTATCCGAGCAACGCGCCGAATTCGGTTTCTGGGGGCGACAATCTGGACTACTGGTCCCCTGATGCGACCTACGCCAGTACGAACAACGGCAATCTAGGCGACGCGACCGATCTATGGGGTAGTGGCTCCTATACGGCCTTTACGCCCTATACAAATCCTTCGACAGCGGGTTACAGCGGCAGTCAGCAGCGAGTATTTACCGGTATCTTGGTGCAGAACATTCAGGCTCTGTCGGGTGGGGTCGTGCAGTTTGATATCCGCTTACTGCCTTTGGCCCCGCAGAACTTGACGGCCACGCCGGGCGATGGGCAAGTGACGCTGAGTTGGGACGCGCCGTCGTCGGCTGGGGGATCGGCGTTGACGCGGTATGAATATCGCTATCAAGCCAGCGGCGGCAGTTGGTCGAATTGGTCAAGTACGGGGTTGGTTCCCACGACGACGAAGACCCAAACGGGTTTGGTGAACGATACGGCCTACACATTTGAGGTGCGGGCAGCCAATGCGGGTGGCTCTGGCGAGGCCGCGCACGACACGGCCATACCCCAAGCGTCGGTGGTGGAGAGCAAACCGGGGTCTCCTCGTAATTTCAGCGCGACGCCGGGCGATGGGCAAGTGACGCTAAGTTGGGACCCGCCTGCGCCGAATGGGGGTTCGGCGATCACGCGGTTTGAATACCGCTACAAGATGGGCGATGGGGGTTGGTATAGTTGGTCGAGTGTGGGGCTGGCGTTGGGTACGACGAAGACGGGTTTAGCGGATAACACGACCTACACGTTTGCGGTACGGGCGGTCAACGCGCACGGGGCCGGGCCGGCGGTCAGTGATACGGCGACCACGCTGTCCGGGTCGCCCGGTCCGCCGGGGGTGCCGCGCAACTTGAGTGCGACGCCGGGGATTGGTCAGGTGGCGTTGAGTTGGGACGCGCCGTCGTCGGATGGGGGTTCGGCACTTACGGGATATGAGTATCGCTATCAAGCCAGCGGCGGTAGTTGGTCGAGTTGGTCAAGTGTGTCGGTGAGCACCACGAGCAGGACAGTGACGGGCTTAGCGGCGAATACGGCGTATAATTTTGAAGTGCGGACGGTCAACGCGCAGGGGCCTAGCACGGCGGCGAGCCGGTCGGCGATGACGCCGGCGGCGGATGGACCGGCCGACCAGCCGGGGACGGTCAGCCTGACGACGACCGCGCCAGCGGTAGGTAGTGCGGTTACGGCGACGCTGACCGACGCGGTTACGGCGACGCTGACCGACCCGGATGGGGGCATCTACGGGGCGTCGTGGCAGTGGGTTACGTCGTCGAGTGGGCTGGTGGTGGTGGATGGAGTCGTTGATCCGGCGTCTCCCGAACTGTCGAGTTACACGCCGACGCGCCAAGACATCGGGCGTCGGCTGCGGGCGACGGTGACGTATAGTGATACCTATCGCACGGGTCGCACCGCCGAAAGTGCGCTGACCAGTGCGGTGGTGGGGCTGCCGACGGCTCCGCGCAACGTGTCGATGAGTGCGTCGCTCTTTCCCAACACCTACACCCTGTCGTGGTCCGCGCCTTCGTCGGACGGGGGGTTGTCGCTGACGTATGAGTATCGTCAGCAGGCCGGTAATGGCAATTGGAGTAGTTGGTCGAGTGTGGGTGCATCTACCTATAAGTATATTAATGGCTTGGTGAACGGGACGACGTACGCGTTTCAGGTGCGGGCAAGAAACAGCCAAGGGGAGGGGCCGTCCGCCCAGACGACCTTCACGCCGGGCCCGATCCCGGTTTCGAGCTTGGCGGTCTCGGCGGCGCCCAATCCGTTTAATCCGCAGACGACCCTGCGGTTTGAGTTGCCGATGGCGGGGCCGGTCTCGCTCGTCGTCTATAATCTGGCCGGCCAGCCGGTGCGGACGCTGCTCAATGCGGATTCTCTGCCAGCCGGCAGCCATGCGGTGGGGTGGGATGCCCGCGACGATCAGGGCCGTTTTGTGGCTTCGGGGCTGTATCTGCTGCGGTGGACCTGGCAAGGCCAAACGATCGTGCAGAAAATCACCCTGTTGCAA
>RKRN01000336.1 GCA_007571365.1 Candidatus Latescibacterota bacterium | reverse complement strand
AAAGAAAATACGCCGAGCGAGCACTCAAGCACCTATGGCCAAGCCCTGCTCAGCGGCCTGCGGCGGGCCCTGAGGGCGCGCCAGCCCGTTTTGGTCGCTCTCTAATTGTCCCTAGTCCAAGTCACGCCATTCTACGCGATTTGTAGGCGACGCCTCTTTTACCTACTCGTTTCACTCTGTCGTTTTCGGCCGTGATTGCGGCTGGCGTTGCCTTGCATCGCGTCCGCTGCGAAACTCTTGACGAGGTTCCGCAGCCTTGAGAATCTCAAGTAGAGGAATTGACTAACTGATGTTGCGCAGTCGCTGGTTATCGTCGGCTCCTTACTGGCCCCCGGCGTCATTTCCGCGCCAGAACGTCACTTCCGTGCCCGACACGGGGCGGGAATCCAGTGCGGGCCAGAGGCCCGCGCACCCAGTGAGGGGCGCAAGCCCTGCGCGAGGCCGGCATCGAGGTCATTGAACCCGAAGAAGACCTGTAAAGCTACTCGGTGCGCCACGCCGCCAACAAGTGCCCAGCCCGCTGCTTGGCTTGGGCAATCGACGCCTCTTTTACCTGCTCGTACCCGCGAATGCCGTCTGGCAACTCGGCGATTTCCACGGCTAGCCCATAGCTTTCTTCGGTTAGTGTGGGCAAAACCTCGCCGATCAACTCGCAGTACCAACCAATCAGTTCGCGCTCCAAGCGGCGCGCTGCTGTGTGCCCGAAGAGGTCGAAGGCCGTGCCGCGCAAGCCCTTCAGTCGGCTCAGCAGCACCAGGGCCGGACGCAAGCCCTGACCAAAGCCGATCTTGCCTTTGAGTACGCGCCGCAGCGTGGGCGGATGCAGCTGCCGGACGATTTCCACCTCCCCGTCGAACAGCGCACGCATCCGCTCTTCGCTGCCGTTGCGCGTCGCCAACCGCGCCACTTCGTATTCATCTTTGTACGCCATCAGCTTGTACAAACCCCGCACCACGGCCCGCGTGAACTGCAAGCCGAGCGACAAGCCTCGATCCGCTTCCCACACTCGGCGCACAAACTCCAAGTAGCGCCGCGCATAGGCAACGTCCTGATACGCGCACAACTCAGCCAACCGCACCCCTAGCTCCTTCTGCCCCTCCGCATTCAAGCCCGTCAACGCCGCCAAGCCCTCGTCGAGTAGTGCCCGCGCAGCCGCGTCATGCCCCAGACGCTCTCTTACCTCGGCCAACATCTGGCCCGCAGACACCTGCTGAGTCCCCAACGCCCGCTCCACCCGCGCCGGATCGGCCACGGCCAAGCGCCCCCAGCGAAAAGCCTGGATATTGTTTTTTACGGCTTGCGCGTTGAGCGCGATGGCTTGTTCGATAGAGGCCGCTTGTAGGGGCAGCAACCCGGCCTGATACGCAGCTCCTAGCAGGAGCATGTTGGCGAAAATTGTATCCGAGAAGAGCCGCTCGGCCAGCCAGTAGGTATCGAGGTAGATGTTATCCTTGCTCGTGCAGCGGTCGATCAAGGCGCACAGTTGGGCCGCGTCGGGAAAGGGCTGAGTGCGCGGGTTGCGATTCATCGCCGCATTGGCGATTTCAGCGGTGCTGACCAAGGCGCGGGTGCGCTGAGGCGCGGCGTATTTGAGGTTGTCTGGCTCGGCTGCTCGCAGCAGGTCAAACCCCAAATACAGATCGACTGCCCCGGGGAACAGGCGGTTGAACACCGGCTGCTCGGCGGCACTTATCACAATCGGCGCTTCGACCGGCCCGCCCTTTTGCGCCAAGCCGGTGTTGTTGGACAAATACACATATTTGCCCTCCATCATGGCCGCGTACGCAATGAGATGGGAAATCGTCACCACGCCCGTCCCGCCTCGCCCCATGGCGAAGATCGCATACGGACGCTCTAGCTGGCACTCTGGTGCCTCGGGCAGCTCGTCCAAAGGTTCCGGGTAGTGGCGGCGCAAGCGCGTACCTTTGGCCGGCTTGACCACCACAAAGGACGGGCATTCGCCGTCGATACACAGCCCGTCTTGGGCGCATTGGGCCTGCCGCACCTGCGTCTTGTCGCCAAACTCGGTCGTCGCGTTATAGAGCGCGGCGCAGCCTTCGGACTGAGCGTAACAGTCGCCGCAGCCTTCGCAAATGGCCTCGTCAATGAGCACGTATTGCTCGGGCGTCAAGCCCTGACGGCGACGGCGACGGCCCTTCTCAGTGGCGCATTCCTTATCGAGAATGAGCACGGTCGTCCCGGGGATTTGCTTAAACTGCGCGAGGGCAGCGGCGTGGCGCTCTAAGCCAAAAACCTCGATCCGCGCTCCGTCCAAGTGGCGATAGCGCGTGGGGTCTTCACTGACGATCCCCACCTTCACGACCCCCAGCCCCAAAAGCTCCTGCACGACATCCGATACCGGCCGCTGCCCGCCGGGCGTCTGCCCGCCAGTAAGCGCGACCGCGCCGTTGAAAAGCAGTAGAAAGGTGATGTTCACCTCGCCTTGGACGCAGCTTTGAATCGCGCCGCGACCACTGTGAAAATAGCTCCCATCGCCCAAGTATTGGTAGATGTGCTGATTGCCGTTGAAGGGCGCCCAACCGCTGTAAATGGAGCCACCCGCTCCCATCGTCGGGATGTAGAGGACGCCGGAGTCATAGGCTTCAATCGCCCGAATGGAGGAACAGCCGATGGCCCCGCCGGGCTTCTCGCGCAAGTCGCGGAAGCTGTTGTACGGGCAGCCGCCGCAGGACATGGGCGTCACTTGGGGCACGGCCGGATAGGTGCGATCGAGCACGTGCTGCAGGGCGGCGAGACGATCTGGGGCTGCTGCGAGGCGCGGTCCGAGCTTGAGTGCCAATACTTCGGGATCGACTTCGCCGTGCGCCGGAATCAGCGGCTGTCCGGCCTCGTCCCACTGGCCATGCACGGCCTCCACATCCATGCCCCACAGCGCAGCTTTGACGCCTTCTTCGACAAAAGGGCCTGGCTCCTCAACCACGTAGATCTGCCGCAGCCCACCGGCGAAGGTGCGCACGATTTCGCCGTCGAGCGGATAGCTCACCGCGAGGTGCAATACTGGCACCCGCAGCCCCAAATAGTCGAGGGCCTGCCGCACGTCCGCATAACTCTTGCCCACGGCCACAAGGCCAATCCCGCCACCGGCATCCGCATCCACGATGCGGTTGAGGTCGTTGGCGCGGACGTAGGCTTCCACCAGCGGCCACTTTTCCTCCACGAGTTGCTGCTGCATGGGCAAGGCCCCCGTAGCCATGACGATCTTATTAAATCGCTTGGCAAACGCGCGCTCAGGCAAGGCGATGTCGGGCCGCACACAGGCCAAGTCAACCGTACTCGCGCCATCGCACACTGGTGTCGCCAGCTTGAGCGCGGTCACCACGCCAGCGTGGCGCGATAGAGCGACCGCATGCAGCCCCAAGCGAATGACATCCGCGACGCTGGCCGGATAGAAAATCGGCACCATGCTACTGCGCAACACCCAATCGCTGGCTCCAGGCGAGACCGAGCTTTTGGAGCGGTGATCTTCTCCCGACAGCAGCACCATCGCGCCGCGGGCGCCAGTGCCGCTGAGATTGGCCAACCACACTTCGTCGGGAATCCACATCGTGCCGTGCGCCTTACCGTACCAAAAGGCATCTATGTCCCCGCTAGCCGCAAACTGGCTGCCCAACATCGCCGAAGCCGCCGTTTTCTCGTTGATGCCGAACTGATGCACCGTGCGCCCCAACTCGTTGAGCATTTCGAGTTGGGCGACGACCTTCAGATCCAACCCACCCAACGGCGACCCCTCATAGCCGGTGAAATAGGTCTGATTGACGTGGCCAGTGGCTTGGTCGCGCTCCTGTTTTTCACGCACCAAGCGGACAATCGCCTCGACACCCGTGAGAAAGACGCGGCCATCGCGCTGCAGAAATTTGTCCTGAAGATCCCATTTCATAAGGATCGTACCTCTCAATTATAACTAACCAATATAACTAACTGAGGTTACGCAGTCGCTGGTTATCGTCGGCCCCTTGCTGGCCCCCGGCGTCCTTCCCGCGCAAGAACGTCACCCCGTGCTCCGACCCGGGGCGGGAATCCAGTGCGGGCCAGAGGCCCGCGCACCCAAGAGGGTGGGTTCTTCCCACGCACACGACATCCAGTCCGGCGAGCCGACCGGTTGTCGTAGCACCGGATGCGGACTTTCCGGCCTGACCGACCGGATACTGTTTAACCCCACCCCCGGCCCCTCCCCGACCCGGGGCGGGAAGCCTTCGGTCTCCTTCCTCTTAGAAGAGGCCAAAGAGTAGGTCCTAAACCCCACTGAGTAACGTCAGTTACTAACCAACGGTGCTAGTAGGTCGACCGTGCCCGAGCCGTTCCTACGCTGAGGATAACCGATCTTACAGCTTAGAGCGCACCCATGACCACGGCCAAGTTTATCATAGCCCTTTTCTATCGTATCGACAATCAGACGTCTAATGTGCCTAATCATCCCTCATTCCCAAGCGGCCTTATACATCAGCGAGACGGTTACACTGGGGGGGTTTGTATGCGCTCAAAGGCAACAGCAAACGCGCCTTCTACCGTTGGCTGCGTCGTGCCTGGCTTGCATTTTTTGTAACTGTCGGAGCGAACGCGCTTGTTCGGCTTGTGGTCGGCCCATGCCGACTAGGATGAACGAATGGTCGTTGAGACAGCCTTTTCCATGTTGACACGGATTAGTCGGTTCAAGCACCAGACCCTTTAATTGCAACCAGACGAAAACGAGTTCGTCAAATTGTCTATCGCTTGAGTTCAGCCTATATGCGGTAGCACCCGGCCGCATATCCGAATCACTAAGCCACTCTTCTTAGGATAAGAAATTATGCAAAAATCTTGGAAATTACTATTGACATGTTTTCCTTCTTATCTATATTCAAAAGCTGCCATTATTCATTTTTTAAAACTCCCATTAGAGGAGAAAGGAGAAGAGAAGTTATGTTTTCGCATTCGTATCCCGCATCAGGTCAGGCAAAGGCCAAAACAAAAAGGCTTTGGTCCCGCGCTTTTCCTTACTTCCTATCCCTAACTGCAACCACGCTTTTACTGCCCACTGAATTGCTAGCACAGACCAGTGGTATCTGTAATCGTACAGAGCAAGTGCGCGATGCTATTGTGGATGCCATTAGTGCGGTGTCAGACTGTGCAGACGTAACAGCTACACACCTAGCATCAATCGATAACCTAGATTTATACGAAGAAGACATCACGGCCCTACAATCGAACGACTTTGCTGGCCTCACCAACCTAAATACCCTGTGGCTTGACGGCAACAGTTTGAGTGCGTTGCCCGACAACATATTCGACGAACTCTCCAATCTCGAATCACTATGGCTTAACGACAACAGTTTGAGTGCGCTGCCCGACAACATATTCGACGAACTCTCCAATTTGTTACTACTGTATCTTAGTAACAACAGTTTGAGTGCGCTGCCCGACAACATATTCGACGAACTCTCCAGCCTCGAAGACCTACAGCTTGACGGCAACAGCCTGAGTGAGTTACCCAATAATATATTCGACGAACTCTCCGATTTGCTCGTACTGTATCTTAGCAACAACAGTTTGAGTGCGTTGCCCGACAACATATTCGACGAACTCTCCAGCCTCGAAGAACTACAGCTTGACGGCAACAGCCTGAGTGAGTTACCCAATAATATATTCGATGAACTCTCCGATTTGATCCAACTGTATCTTCAAAATAACAGTTTGAGTGCGTTGCCCGACGATATATTCGACGAACTCTCCAGTCTCGAAGAATTATCACTTAGAAGCAACAGTTTGAGTACACTGCCCAATGATATATTCGACGAACTCTCCAGTCTCGAAGAATTATCACTCAGTAGCAACAGTTTGAGCGTGTTGCCCAATGATATATTCGACGAACTCTCCAGCCTC
>RKRN01000188.1 GCA_007571365.1 Candidatus Latescibacterota bacterium | reverse complement strand
GCGCGCGGTCGCGCATGCCCGGGCGGTGGCGCCCGTGGCTGTGGGCCGATTCGCGCTGGAGCCGGCGGGCGGTGCTGTTGCGCCGGCGGTGCTGGAGGAGCGGCGGGAGTTGCTGCGGCGCGTGATGTGGGACGCGGTGGGGATCGTGCGCAGCGACTGCGGCTTGCAGCGGGCTTGTGTGGAGACGGAGCGGTTAGTGCGCGAGCTTGAAGCGTTGTACCGCGGACATCGGCTCGCCGCCGAGCTGGTACAGGTACGCAGCTTGGCGACCGTGGCTCAGCTCATTGCCCGCTCGGCGCGGCAGCGTTTGGAAAGCCGCGGCGTCCACTACAACCGCGACCACCCCACGCGCGACGATGCCCACTGGCAGCAGCCGACGCTGCTGGTGCGGGATGGAGCCGCGTTAAAAGTACACTAGTGCCGCCACCGCCGTTTGGAAAGTCTTGAGGGACCCCTCCCATCTGCGGTGAAAACGCGAATCTGCGTGCTGGTAGCTCAGCACTAGTCCGGTCTGGCCGCTCAGGCTAAGGCGCTGGAAGGGGAACCAGTGGGCACCCAAGCCCAGTGCTAGCCCCAAAATGCCAGTGCTGCTGGTGCTTTGTAGCATCGGCCGATCGATTTGCTCTTGGCGACTCCGAGAAGTGGAAAAACCGACGCGGACTTGGTAAAAGACAAAAGAGGCGACGCGGTCGTGCAGGGGGCGGTAGCGCTTGATGGTAGGACGCAGTTGTAGCCTTAGCCGACGAGACTGATGGGTATAGTGTCGATCGCGATTGTCGCGGTCGTCGGTAGTGTACTTGTAGTAATTCGACGAAAAAGCCATTTCTAAGCCGAGGGCCGTGCTGGGAGAGCGCACTTTCCACAGGCTGAGGCTGAGTCCGCTGCTGGAAGGCAAGGCCACGCCCAAGGCCCAGCTACCGCGGTTGGCCAATGGGGCTTGGTCCGCAGCGGCAGTGCTTATCCATAGAACGATACCGATTAAAAAAATAAACATGGCTTTCTCGTCTGGCGCGTAGACCATCCTCACCTAATCGTCGCTGGGTCGCGGCGTATTGGGTACTGGAGCCACCGCTAAGAAGGCGGGATGGTCCTTAAAGGAGTAATCTTGCTTTTTGCGCAAGGTTATTTGGCCATCGACAATGCAGACTTCGGCGAAGGCGGGGTTGGGCTGAAATCCGTCGATGGCTTGTCCATCGTCGCGGCACAGCACGGCTGGTCCAGATGGCCGCACGAAGATGTATATGTTTTGATCAGAGCTAAATCTATGACCGTAATCTGTGGCCTCGTTAATCGGTACAAGATAGATCTTATCTACGGCACTGGCCGACCAATGTACGAGATTGCTTCGAATAATCTCACCCTTAAACCAAGAAGTATCGTCTATGAGACGTATTGCGGTCGTCACGAGGAAGTCCGGTTGTCGGTAGCGGTAGGGTTCTTCTACTAGAGGAATAATCCGTAGCGAAACGGGATAGTCCTTAAAGGAGTAGCCTTGCTTTTTGCGCAAGGTTATTCGGCCATCGGCGATACAGACTTCGGCGAAGGCGGGGTTGGGCCGAAACCCGTTGATGGCTTGTCCGTCGTCGCGGCACAGCACGGCGGCCTCGGCCTGGGCTGGCCGGACAAAAACATCTATCCTGTGCTCGGGATCGTCTAGACCATAGCCGGTGGTTTCGTTAATCGGCAACAAATAAATGGCACTTACGGCCCTTGGCGGCCAGTCGAAAGTCAGCGTGATATGGCCGCTGTCATTGAAACGGGTATCGTCGGAAATCAAAAAATGTTGCGACTGCCGCGGAGAATCGGGCGATCCAAAGGGCTGGGTCGGCTTCCAATAGTCGCAAGCCGCGATATGGATGGCTAGCAGCAAAGTAAGCGTTAGAAAAGGCATCGCATGCTCCAAATAGTAGGGAGTGATGGGTCGCGGCAGCGCTTTTTATCAGAAGTACATCAACGCCTTCACCGACGATTGGAAGGTTCTTAGGGACAAGTACCAGTTGCTGCTGGACCGATTGTTATAGCTCTTAGTATCGTACTGCCCATAGCGGTATCTCAGGCTCAGGCCGGTCTGGCCGCCTAAACTGATGCGTTGGAATGGGAACCATTCGACTCCCAAGCCTAGGGCTAGCCCTATACTACCGGAGCTGCTGCCGTGCTGCGCCTGCGGCTCAGACTGCCGTTTGTCACCCGAAAAACCGACTTCGAGTTGGCCATAGGTGAAAGGGGCGATTCGGTCGTGTAGCGGGCGATAGTGCTTGATAGTGGGACTCAGACGCAGCGATAGGGAATGCCTATAGAAGGCCGCAGCAGGGTCGTTGCTGTTGGCGGTCGAATCGGCGTAGCTCCACGAAACGGACAACGCCAAGCCCATCGCGGTGGTGGGCGAGCGTACTTTCCACAGGCTAAAACTGCTGCCGCTGCTGGCAGGCAGGGCCACGCCCAAAGCCCAGTCGCCGCGATGGGCCAAGGGGCCTTGGTCGGCGGCGGCACTGCCGCTGGCTAGCAGGATGATCCAGATCAGACGGGAGATAGGCATGAGCTTCTCCTAACGCGCTGAGGGGCAACAGGGTATGCGATTGTCTGTTTCTAAGCAAGAATAGTACAGACGCGCAAGCGCATCTGTTTGTTCCGCTTGCTAATCGGCCACTTGGGCTTGTGCCACGCGGTGCCAACACCAGCCGAGCAAGATAAGCCCCAACCCACTGAGCCAGATCGTGCGCTCGACAAAAAACGCCAACCCTAAGCAGGCGGCTAGCCCCACTATGGCTATCCAGCGAGGATAGAGCCGTTGGGCGGCTGGCAAGCGCAGGGCGCAGAAGTTGGTAATGGCGTAATAGACCAGAATAGTGAAGGCGCTAAAGGACCAAGTGGTCTTGATGTTGCCTAGGAGGACTAGCCCGGCGATGGCCAGCCCGACAACCACTACGGCCATAGCAGGCGTAGTCTGATCTCGATTGAGGCGAGCAAGTGCGCGGGGCATATCTCTGCGGCGGCCCATAGCCAGCAGGACGCGCGACAGACCGAGGATCAGGTTGAGTAGCACCCCGGCCATAGCGGTGATCGCTCCTAGGGCCAGAATCCAAGAGACGCCGGGGGCCGCAAAGTTCTCGGCGATGACCTTTAGAGGAGCGGCTTGGTCCATAGTGGCTGCGTAGAACGCCTCCGGCCCGACGGCGGCTAGGGCGACGGCCCCGACGCCGATATAGAGCGTCATAGCAATCAGCAGCGTGGCGACGATGGCGCGGGGGATCGTCTGGCGGGGTTGGCGCACTTCTTCGCCCAGCGTGGCGATGCGACCGTAGCCGGTGTAAGCGACGAACATCAAGGCACTGGCTTGCAACAGGGCCGACCAGCCTTGCTCCCCCAAGAAAGGGGTCAGGTGCAGGTTGTGCCGGGCACTGGGCGCACCGGCGACGATGAAGGCAAAAAGCGAGCAAAGCGTTGCGGCGACGATGGCGACGTTGACCTTGCTGGTGCGGTTGATGCCCAAGAGGGCGACGAGGGTGAGCGTCAGCACGGCGGCTAGGGCTATCGGGGTTATAGCTGCGGCCTGCTCGAGGGCGTTGAGCAGGTAGCCGGCCAGCCCCAGCGCGGCCGTGGCTGCGGTCGCGCTCTTGGCGCATAGAAACATCCACCCGGCCATAAAGCCGAGGGCTGGTGAAGCGTACTCATAGCCGTACTGGTACGTGCCGCCGCTGAGCGGATGGCTGGCCGCTAGCTGGGCGCTAGACAGGCCGTTGCAGAGAGCGACTAGTGCTCCGATGGCGATGGCGACGAGAATCGCCGGGCCAGCGATGCCGGCACCAATGCCGATGCTGACAAAGACACCAGTGCCGACGATCGACCCCAAGCCGAGGGCGATGGTGCCGACCAGCCCCAACTCGGGACGCAGGCGTTCGGATGGGGGGGTGGAAGTCATGCGATCCAATATAGTCCCGTAGCGCACAATAGGCGAAAAGACGCTTGCCTTGACTAGGGACCTCGCTCCGCTTTATGTACCTCATAGGATGACAAAAAAGGAGACTCATAAATGGATGTGAAGCAAGCCGCACGAACAGCGCGAGACTATATTACGGACCTTTTTGCGGATGAGAATGTGCAAAATATCGGTCTAGAAGAGGTTGAATTCGATGACATAGGGAAAATTTGGAACATAACCATTGGTTTTTCTCGCCCTTGGGAATCCCCCAAAGACCCACCCAAGTCTTTCATTGTTCCTGTGCTGCAAGAGTTAGAGCCGCCACCACCGCCAAACCAGCGCTCCTATAAAATTGTTCGCGTCCGCGACCATGACGGTCATATCCTATCCGTTATGAACCGCGCTTTAGCTGCTCATAATTGAACCAATGGCCCTGAAAGGGATATTCATTGACGCCAATCTGCTCGTGCTGCTCGTCGTGGGTGCGACCGATCGAGCGTTGATTGCCAAGCATCGTCGGCTGAAAAGATTCGCGGTGGAAGATTACGAGCGTTTGATCGAGTTAAGTTGGTCGCGGTGGATTTGGAGTTATTTGTGGCAGCTTTTGCGAAAGGTAAGGTAGCAGCGTTGAATTTTACCCATGTACAGTCGTTGTAACTCGCTTGGAGATTCCTCTTGAGTATCGTCGTCCTCGACTTTGGCGGGCAATACGCCCACCTGATTGCCAACCGCATTCGCCGCCTCCGCGTCCATGCCGAGATTCGCTCGCCAGAGGCTGCGGTTGCCGATTTGCAAGACGCCGACGGGTTGATTCTGTCGGGTGGCCCGGCCAGCGTCTATGACCCGCAAGCCCCGGCCTACAACCCCGAAATCTTGGCGATGGGCAAGCCGCTGCTGGGCTTGTGCTATGGCCACCAGCTGCTCTGCCACCGCTTGGGCGGGCAAGTTGAGCGGGGGACGACCCACGAATTTGGCGCGGCCTATCTACACGTCCATAAGGCCGTAGGCGTGTTAGCGGGGCTGGACGCACGCGAGCGGGTGTGGATGAGCCATCGCGATCGCGTTGCGTCCCTGCCGCCCGGGTTCGCCGTGTTGGGCGCGACCGAGGGCTGCCCGGTGGCGGCCATGGGAGACGCCGAGCGCAAGATATACGGCTTGCAGTTCCATCCAGAAGTGACGCACACCGTCCGCGGCATGGACATCCTCGATAACTTCGCCGCGCTCTGTGGAGCCGAGCGGGCTTGGACCATGGAGCGCTACACCGAGCAGGCCATAGAGCGGATCCGAGAGCAGGCGCAGGGGCGCAATGTCTTTTTGTTGGTCAGCGGTGGGGTTGATTCGTCGGTGGCGTTTCTCCTGCTCAACCGCGCCTTGGGCGCCAAGCGGGTGCTCGGTTTGCACATTGACAACGGCTTTATGCGCGCGGGCGAGACTGCGCTGGTCGAGCGGCTGATGCAAGGAGCGGGCCTGCACAATTTGGAGGTCGTCGATGCCAGCGCCGAGTTCCTCGCCGCCACGGCCGGGATTGCCGACCCGGAGGAAAAGCGGCGGCGGATCGGCGAGGAGTTCATTCGCGTCCGCGAGCGGGTGCTGGCGGCTTTGGCGCTGGACCCGGACGAATGGCTGTTGGGCCAAGGGACGCTCTACACGGATACTATCGAATCCGGCGGCACGGAAAATGCCGCAGTCATCAAGACCCATCACAACCGCGTCGGCGTGATAGATCAGCTCTTGGCCGAGGGCAAGGTTGTCGAGCCACTGGACCAACTCTACAAGGACGAGGCGCGCGCCTTGGGCGAGGCCCTCGGCTTGCCGCACCACTTGGTCTGGCGGCATCCGTTCCCTGGGCCGGGGCTGGCGGTGCGGGTTTTGTGCAGTGCAGGACCAGACGCCGAGAACGCTGAGAACGGCTTGGCCCGCGAAACGGTTGCCGCGGCGCAGAAGGTGGCGGCGACCTTCGGTCTGGCACTGGCTGTGCTGCCGTTGTGCAGCGTCGGTGTGCAGGGAGATTCTCGGACCTACGCACATCCAGCGGTAGTCACCGGCCAGAGCGAGTGGCAGACGCTAGAGGCATTGTCGACCGAGCTGACCAATCACTTTCCGGCGATCAATCGGGTAATCTACCTGCTGGGGCCGACCCCTTTGCCCAAGCAAAAGATCAAAGCGGGATACTTGACCCGCGACCGGCTCGATCTGCTACGTCGGGCCGATGCCATCAGCATGGCGGCGTTGGAGCGCCATGGGCTGATGGAGGAAGTAACCCAGATGCCGACGGTGCTGCTGCCGCTGTCGTCGAATGGCGTACAAGAGAGCGTGGTGCTGCGGCCGATTGCGACTTCCGACTTTATGACCGCGCGCTTTTGCCCTTTGCCGCAGGCGTTTTTGGACGACGTGTGCGAGCGTCTGTTGGCACTAGCCGGTATTGAGGCGGTTTTCTACGACATCACTCACAAGCCGCCAGGCACGGTAGAGTGGGAATGAGCCAAGCGACAACGATGTTTGACACTCGCATCCTCGACGACGCCATAAGAGCGCGACGCCAGCGGCTGGCGGCCGAGCAAGCCGAGTTGCTCGCCTGCGTTCGTCGCACCTTGTTGGAGCTGCGGGAACCGCTCGGCATTGAGGCCGCGTACATTGTGGGATCGCTGCGGTCGCCCGATGCTTGGCGCGAGTCGTCCGACATTGACGTGGCCGTGGCAGGTTGCTCGTCTGTTGTGCTTGAGCTGATGAAAAAACTAGAAGACGCTACCGGCAAAGAGGTAGATGTAATTGACCTCGACCGGCATGCATCTCCCCAAGCCTTTACCCGGTCGGGAGTCAAGGTATATGGATAAAGGAGCCTTCGCAGTCCTCGAAGCGGAATTGCGCTCGCGTTTTCAAGACATCAGCCGCATTGGCGATCGCATTGGCGATCGCCTGGGCACCTTTGCCCACAGTGCGGAAGGCATAGACAGCATGGGCTACCAACTGCACAATTTTTACGGCGCATTTGAGCAGTTGTTTGAGGAAGTAGCGCGATTTTTTGAAAACCGAATCGACGGGATTCGGTATCACGCAGAACTGCTCCGGCGCATGCAGCTAGCAATTGAGGGCATCCGCCCGGCGCTCCTGTCCACCAAGACCGCTGCGGCCCTTGATGAATTGCGGCGCTTCCGCCATCTGTTTCGCCATGCCTACGCCGCGGATTTGGATCCGGCTAAGGTGGCGGATTTGGCGGCTAAAGCCGCGCATATCCAGCGCGATTTTGCCGCGGACTTCGAGCGCTTCCTAGTGCTTTTGCGGCCTAAGTGAATGGCTTTTTAAGTCGAAACGTCACCCGCACGAACTTACCGCCTTCGTCCTGTTCAATTTCTGGCTCGGTGCCGTTGAATTCGCGCATGGTTCGCCGCATCACCGGCCAGCCGCGCCCCCGCTGCTCCATCAAGCGCATAACGAGGATGGCGTTTGCCATCAACTCATTGCGGGAGCGCGGATTTCCGCCGGAGCGCACGTTTTCGACGTTCATGTGATTGGGGAGGGTGCCGGGGCTGGTCACGTCAATGCGATCACTGAACACTTCGAGCAGCACTCGAGCACCCGTAATCGCATAGTCGCGGTGGACGACGGCATTGACAATCGCCTCGCGCAGTGCCTTGTCGGGCACTAACGGCGCATCCTCCCGGGCCAAGCCGTGGTAGCGTTCAGTCCATCCTAGGCTTCGAATCCATCCGACCGACCGGCGTATTTGCTCGTCGAGCCGTCCTTTGGCCTCGCCGGCGAGGATGACATCCGCCGCCCGGTCTTCGCCGGCGTAGGCGGCGCACTGGACGAAAAAGCTCGTCGTCTGCGGGTGTACCTGCGGATCGTTGCCGAACGCCAGCAACCCGTAGAGCGTAGGGCGTAAAACCCCGTCGAATTCGGCTAGGATGCGTCTATTGCGCAGATCGTCTGCAAAGGCGGGCTGCGGTTCCTCCTCCACGTCGAGCCCTTGGATGCGCAGGAAGGAGCGAAACTGGCTGCGGTCGATGGCGTCCATTCCGGCAGCCGGAATGATTTGCTCTTCCGTTAGAACAAAGCCGAAGGTATTGTACAGCTCTTGGAGTTCGGTTGGCGACGGTTCTACAGAACTACGTTCGCGTCGAATCCATACGCGGCCTCGATAGTGGAGAGGTTCAAACCCGCGCTGACGCGGCACTTCGATCCAATGGACCCATCCATTCGGATCGCGGTAATGCCCACAGCGTGCCGCGATGGGCGCACTACACCCTGAATGTAAAAAATTAGTCAGCCGTTCCTGCGCGGTACTCGGATCTTCTTTTACCCCGACAATCGCCCCCAGCTCATTGACCCCGAGGACAATCAGCCCACCTTCCGCGTTGGCAAAGGCGCAGAGTGCCCGACCAATTCCCGACAAGTCTCCGCCGTCGCGTTTGAATTCGGTTTGCCGACCCTCGCCCGCCTTGATGCGCTTGGCAACGTCATTCCATTCCATAATGGTCCCTAAGAAGTCTGAAAAGCTAGCACACAAGAGTGTACTGCTTTTTGCCGCGGCGCACGATTAAGTATTTGCCGTGCAGACCCTCCCGGCACCGCAGGCACCGCGCCAGGTCCGTGCAGCGCTCGCCGTTGATGTAAATTGAGCCGTTTTGCACGTCTTGGCGGGCTTGGCGCTTGGAGGGCGAGACGCCGGCCGCGACGAGCAGATCGACCAGCCCTAGTTGCTCCGGCCCCAGCGCGTGCGTTGGCACGTCGTCAAAGCCTTCGAGAATTTCCTCCTCGGCTAAGTCCTGAAATTCCCCGTAAAAAAGCGCGTGTGAGATGCGTTCGGCGCGGCGAGCAGCGTCGGCACCGTGGACCAGAGTCGTTGCCTCGGCGGCGAGGGTGCGCTGGGCCTCGCGCCGTGCGGGTTGGTCGCGGACGGTCTCGGCGAGTTGCAAGATCGCATCCTGTTCCAAGAAGGTGAACGTTTTCAGGTAATCGACGACCTTTGAGTCCTCGGCGTTGATCCAGAACTGGTAAAATTGGTAGGCCGAGGTCTTAGCGGCGTCGAGCCAGACCGTGCCGGCCTCGGTCTTGCCAAATTTGGTGCCGTCTGCTTTGGTCACCAGCGGGCAAGTCAGGCCAAAGGCCCGCTTGCCGGCGGCGCGGCGGATCAGATCGGTGCCAGCGGTGATGTTGCCCCACTGGTCTGAGCCGCCGGTCTGCAGCTCACAGCCGTATTCTTTATTGAGGACTAAGAAGTCATACGCCTGTAGTGCCATGTAGCTAAACTCGGTGTAGGAAATGCCCGTTTCTAGGCGCGAGGCTACTGAGTCCTTGGCCAGCATGTAGGAGACGGGAAAGTGCTTGCCGACGTCGCGCATAAAGTCAATGGCCGCGAGTTGGCCGAGCCAGTCGTAGTTATCGACCATGCGTGCGGGGTTGGGGCCGTCGAATTCGAGGAAACGCGCTAGCTGGGCTTTGACCTTCTGCGTCCATTCGGCCACGACGTCGCTGGCATTGAGCTGGCGCTCGGCGGTCTTGCCGCCTGGATCGCCGATTAGGCCGGTGCCGCCGCCAGCCAAGGCGATGACTTGGTGACCGGCCAGTTGAAAACGACGCAGGAGCAAGATCGGCACGAGGTTGCCCACCGTCAGGCTGTCGGCAGTGGGGTCGAAGCCATTGTAGAGCGCGACCGGATCGGCGGCGAGGCGTGCGGCGAGCCCGTCGAGGTCGGTGGCTTGGTAGATCAAGCCGCGAAATTGCAGGTCGGGTATGATGTTCATCGCATTTCCTTATGGGCATAAAAAAAGCCCCTGTAATCAGGGGCTTGTAAACGCGGTTGGGACGATAAAAAGCGAACGCACTACCCCTGTTTATGAAGCGAGGTATAATAGGGGTAGTAGCGATCGGCGCGTAGAGTCTGCATCATGTATTCTCCGCGCAAAAATATAACCGCGCCCTCTCTTCCCGTCAATCAGGAGGCTAACATGACCAATAAACAATATCGGGTGGCCGTCGTCGGCGCAGCCGGCACATGGGGACGCTATTACACGCGCGCCTTTGCCGCTCATCCCAACTGCACAATAGTCGGCCTGGTCGATCGCGCCACCGAGCGACGGGATGCCATCGCCCGGCGCTACGGCGTGGAGAAGGTGTACGACGATCTCAACGGCCTCTTGGCAGCCGAAGTGCCCGACATGGTCGCGGCCGTGGTCCCGGTGAGCCAGAATTACCCCTGCGTTACGGCCTGCGCTCGCGCTGGTGTGCGGGTGGTCTCCTGCGAGAAACCGATTTCTCACCAACTCCACGAGGCCGACGAAATGATTCGCATCTGCCGGGAGCACGGCACCTTGTTTGGCTGCGCTCAGGCTGGATGGGCAACGCCGTATATGCCCGAGGTGGTCGAGTGGGTGCGGCAGGGGCACCTTGGTCGCTTGACTGGAGCGGCGATCCCGGGCGGGCTGCCGACCGAGGTGTCGGGCGGTGGTTGCGTACAGCTCGCGGCCTTGCGCATCCTCACCGGGATGGATGTGGAGTGGGTGGAAGGGTACACCTTGCCAGCAGAGCCCGGGTACGTGGCGGAAGGTACGCCTGTAGAGGAGAGCGATGTACCCGCGTACGGCCGCTTGGGCCTGAGCGGCGGCATCGTCTGCGAGATCGTCGCGCCTGAGCCGGATGGCCGCGTACCGACCTTTATCTCGGTCGTCGGTGAGCGCGGGCAGGTCTTTTTGGCGCGGCCGCGGCCGGTGTTGATCGAGGGAATCGGCGCGGCCGCTTCTGTGGTATATCCCGACTTTTTGGCGCGCCCGGCGGCCGACGCCTTTACCTATACGGTCGAACGCCTGATACGCGCCCATCAGGCCGGCCGCGAGCCGTACAGCAGCGGCGACGACTACCGCCACGCGCTCGAGGCGGCCATCGCCTTGGTGCGCTCAGCCCACCAGGGACACGAGCGGGTGGCCCTGCCTTTTGCGGATCGTACGCTCAAGCTGTATCCGCATCCCTATCGCCTCAAGGGCGGCGATGTGGCCGGATGGCAGAGCATCGGGTACGATGGACCGCCGGCAATGGATTTTTGAGCAGCTCAGCGGATCAATCGCCCAAATAGCCTTGGTCGGCCCAGACTTTGCGAGCCAGCTTTTGCGCCTCGGCCGAAGGTTCGATTGCGCCCAAAATACTGCTCGGCGGCTGCCCCTGCTTTTGGTGCTCGGGGTCGGGCGACCAGTCGTCTTGGGCGTATTGTTGGCGCACGGATTCGCGGCGGAAGTCGGGCACTTCCAGCGGGGCTGAGTCGTTCAGTGCCGAACGCCACGCTTGGATCCCGGCGATGCTCATGTCGATGCCGCGATACACGTCGAGATAAGGGGGCTCGCCGGTGCGGATAGCCTCGGCAAAGTGGTAGCTGGTAAAAAAGTCGCCGCCGCCGTGGCCGGTGCGCGTGGCTTGGGCATGATGCACCGGGAAGTCGGGCTTGTACACGGTTTCGACCGGATCGCTCTTGCGCTTTTCCCACGGCTCGTACCACACGCGCAGCCGCTGTTTGTCGCCGTGGCGGCAGTTTTCCATCACGCCCTTGTTGCCGTGGATGCGGACGTAGTTGCCGTGGCCGCGCAGCGCCCCGTGCAGCGACTTCAGCACCGCGTCGTTGTCCATCCGGCAGATGATCACGGCGGCAGTGTCGCTGCGGTTGACGTGCAGGGTTTGGGTGGAATCGGCGAAGTCGAAGGGAACGACAAAGCCGTTCACTTTGACCGGCCGGGTGTCGGTGATATACATGACCGGGGCGATGGAATGGGTGCAGTAGTACGTGGCGGGGATCCAGTTGCGCCAGTGGTCGCGCCCGCAACTGCGCGCCAGCTTCACTTCAGGCGGGTCGGGGTGGACGTATTCGCCTTCGCCGTATTTGAACTCGCCGACGCGGCCCTGTTGATAGAGCCGCTTCATCTCTTGGTTGAAAACCATGTAGGGGTAGTTTTCGGCGAACATGTAGATTTTGCCGCTTTGCTCAACCGCCCGCGCCAGTGCTACGCCTTCGCCCAAGGTGTGGCAGGCTGCGGTTTCGCTCATTACGTGTTTGCCGGCCTGGAGTGCTTTGATGGCAAATGGCGCGTGCTGGTGGAAGTAGTTGGCCAGCACTACTGCGTCCATGTCGCCGCCGAGGAACTCGCGGTAATCGACAAAGGTCGGCACGTTGAGGGCCTTGCCTTCTGCCACGAGCCGTTCTTCCCATATATCGCAAATGGCGACCAGTTCCATGCCGGTCGCGGCCGCCGCCTGCATAAAGGAGCGGCCGCGACCGACGCCGACTACGCCGACGCGGATGGGGGGGTGTTTGGTGCGTTTGGTGCGTTTGGGGGGCATGGTTTTAAGATTTTCAATCCTCGTACACGGGCTATCTAGAGCACGATGTCGAATTCGGCGCACTCGGTCAAGCCGCCGAAGGTTGATGTGGATGCTTGCTTGTGCAGGCATGACACTAGGACTACACATGCACCAAGTAGGATAAGGAAATTTTCGGCGAACATGTAGATTTTGCCGCTTTGCTCGACCGTATCAATGCCACGCCTTCTCCCAAGGTGTGGCAGGCCGCGGTCTCGCTCTTTACGTGTCAGGTGCTCTGAACATAAGCGGCAATAGCCCTTCTTTTGAGGGGGTGCTCATTCGAAAGCCGCTCAACCTCTTTAGGATCACGTAGGCGATCCTTCCAGTATTGGGCGACCTTCTCCTCTAGTTTTTTCAAGGACCTTTCTGCCTCGTTTTGCTCTATATTCTGCAAATGCAAATCTTCTTTTGCCTCGATACTGTCCACTGGCTCCTGAGAGGGAACTGGGATGACCCAGTGTGGTAAGTCTGGGTTTTCTTGGCTCAGCCGATGCAACTCTTGTTCAGAGACGTGGGCTCCATTACATATCACCGAGTTGTCTACTAAGTCGAGTGCATATCTGCACCCGGTGCAGTCGTCTATTACATTCGCGTATGGCTTTCCTTGCCAAACGCGAGCTCGCACTGGACAGTCATCGACATGGATCGCAAATCCTCGATTGATATGGGGACGAATCGTTGCATTAGAAAGAACACGCTTACGTCTCTGGGCCCCGGCCGCATTGTAAATCCATTGCTTGTGATCGCCTGCTTCAACTACCAGCCTCTCCAAGTCTTCAGGGAGAAAGTCGCGAGGCGCATCCGATAGGTCTATCTCAAGAGTTGATACATCGAGATCTCGAATCCGCCTCTGCTTGCAGTGGTCAACCGCGTGAGTTACTCGTACCTCTATGAATAGTTTACTATCTCCTGCATGGGCTAGCACGTCGGGAACGATGTTTTTCTCTCCCCGATACTCTAGCTTGACTGAGGCAAGTTGGTAGCGTTTCTCTGGTGTTATGACATCGGTTCTGTTGTAGAACTTGACTTGGATAGCCGGCAATACGATCTCCTTTCGCTTCGCCAGTATGTCCTTTGCGGCTAGATGGAGTGCTGTCTCTGCCGCATATTGGCAGGGGTTACCTGCGGCATGAGCGAAGTGATGCTCATTGTGCTTTCCCTTTTTAGCAATCAGTTGTTCATTGCATGATGGACAGACACAGTCACATGCGAGGCCGCGTTCGACTTGGGAAATATGGACCAACTCCCCCTCCTTGTTGAGGCCGTGTCGCAGATCACTTGAGGCATGAGTCGGCATAAGACTTCTTCCGTTTGGGTGAAAGGTGGTTCGGGGCATCCAAAACGTAGGCCACCCGGGATGATATTGGCCAAGCGGTATATATGCCGATGGTTGCGCGTGGTAGGAATCTCATCAAGCAGGTTGTCAACCGATGGTCGGGATTCCCGCACGTCAGCGTCCTGCGGCGGCATCCACGTACTCTTTTACTAAAAGACAGGTCTTCCATGGAGCCGTCTAACAGCAAGCTCAGTGGCTCTCGCTCGTCCAGCAAGGTGTGTGGTTGGCGCAACCACTGGTTTTCGACATCCAAATCGCGAAAGAGCGACGATAGCGTCTGTCTGATGTGAAAAAGGTGGGCAATTCGGTCGCGAATGTCGCGGCCGTGCAACTCGGCGGCTCCCAGCCGGTCCCAGCACTTGTGTGGCAGTCGTCATGTTATTTTCACCTGAATGCGCGACAGTATTCCGTCTATCAGACGATACTGTGCATCAATGCGATCACCGACCGATTTTTTTCTGCTAACGTGATGGCTTTGACAGAATATCGTAAATTCGTCTTGGTCGGCGGTGACCTTGGTCAGCGATCTCCATCCATCCGGACGCCCGCGTAAATGCGTACTTGAAGTTCTGGTGCTTGGGGTATCACATCGAACAGCGGAACGTCGAAGTCGGCCTGATATCCGATTTCCATTCCAGCAAATGACGCTTTCATTTCGTTTCCCTAGCCTCACTGCTCGCCCAGTCAAGGCACATCTCGCCTCTTGGGTTTCCCAGCAATATACGTGCTAATAAAGCCCTATTGATAATCTGTCAACCGATCCCATCCAGCAGCAGATTACTGACTCTTGATTCTCACGGCACTTAGAACGTCGAAGGTTTGGGCGTGGCCGGAGGCCAATAGCCGTTGGGGTCTTCGTCCCACGCCGTGCCGCACATCCGCGAGATGACCGCCCATTCGGCCGCGGTCAGGTGGGCGTGATTGTGGAAGAGGAAGTGCTGGAGTCCGGCTGCTGCTGAAGCTCGGAGGATGCGGTAGAGATCGCCGGCGGTCATAGGGTCGCCGCCGTGGGGCATGCGCCCGGTATCGACCCAAGGTAAGATTTTTTGTGGGTCGCCGACTGCGGCGATGGCGCGGCGCGTCTCTTCTTGTACTACTTCGGCGAAAAACGCCGGCGGAAATCCCAGTTCCATGTCGGCTAAGCACGCGACCTCGGGCAGGCGGATGCCGAGCCAAGCGCGGAGAATTGTCCAGCACTGCGCCTCGCTCAACGCCGGATTCCACGCCTGAATCTGCTGCACCCAGCGGGCGACCGTGCCGTACATCCCGTCAAAGCCGCGATGCCAGAAGTAGTGCTTGACCAGCAGCAAATCCACGATTTGACCCCAGGCGTGGAAGTCGAGCGCGGTCATGCCGGAAAACACCGCCGAGCGCGGGCCGTTGCCGAGGCGCAGTTGGCGCGGCAACTCGTCGAGCGCTTGGCGGAAGGCGCGGCCTTGGCGGATGCCGTCTTCGCGGCGCCAGCGCAGCCAGTAGAGCGCATCCTCGTTGATGTCGAACAGGTTCAGCTCGGCGAGTACGCCGTAGTCGCCATAGTAGTCCACTTCGGCCGGGGTGAAGCTTTGGAAACGCTGGTGGACATGCTGGCGGCCGCGATCTAAGCGCTCGGCGTCGTAGCCTCTGGCCGTTGCTTGTAGGCGTTGGCCGTCGTTGAGCGGGCGGAAAACCGCGTTGCCGTGGTGATACGTCAGCTCGTAGGGCGATTCGGTCCAGCCATCAACGATGCCGCCGTCGGCTTCTGGGAACGCCGCGAAGATGTCCTCCCAAGCCGCAGCTTGTAGCTGGGTGCCATAAGGGTCTTCGGCCAGCGGCAGGCCCTCGGCGGCTATGGTGCCAGAGGCCGGGGCGAAGATCATCACGCTCCAGCCGCGTTTTTTGGCGTTGGCCAACATGGCGTGCAGGCGCTTTTCCTTGTCGGGTTGCAGGGGTATGTCGCGCAGGTTGGCTTTGAGGCCGCGCTTTTGGTAGGGCGCGAGATCGCCTTTGAACGCGGGGATGGTGTACTGGCCTTGCGCGTCGGCAAACAGCAGGCGGCCAAAGACCAGCCCGCGGATGCCGCCTTGTTCCCAGGCGTCGAAGATGCGCTCGTAATCGGATAGGACCGCCTCTAAGGGCTGGCCGATGCGGATCCAAGGGGTTAGAGCCATGGCGTGTTCTCCGGTTGATGGGTAGGCGCAATATATCGCGTCGATAGAGCGGCGTCCATTGTTGCTACCAGCCTTGTGGCATTGTAGCTTTTCGGCTACACTTTTTCTAGGTTAGAGGCGGTGACCAATAAAAGAGCCCAAGCACGGGGCATTAAACAGGCGCGGATTTTCTGGCGCACCTATATAATTAAGGTCATTATGAACAAAGCATCTCGCCCGGATAAAGAAGGGCTACTTGAGGAACTCAGAGATCCCAGCGAAGCGGCTGCATATTTGACTGCTGCCCTTGAGGATGGCTCCCCAGACGTGTTCCTCCTTGCGCTGCGCGATGTAGCCGAAGTCCACGGCATGAAGCGGCTCGCGGAGGGTGCTCAACTCAATCGCGAATCGATGTATCGAATGCTGTCCGACCAAGGCAATCCCCAACTCTTAAGTTTGACTGCAATTCTGCGCGAGTTGGGCTTACGCCTTGCAATTGAAGTCGGCGAGCCCGTGGCGGCCTAAACGCCATATCGGACAAAGGAGGTGTCCAATGGACCGCGAAGTGATGACTAACGAAGAAAACTACTGTTTTGACGTGGCCGGGTATTTGCACGTGCCGGGGACTCTGACGCGGCCGGAAGTCGAGCGGCTCAATAGGGCGATCGACGCTATGGGGTCAACGGAAGGAATGTTGGGTTGGCCGGAGAAGGCGTGCGAGCCGTTCCGCGACCTGTTGGTGCATCCGGCGTTGGTGTGGTATCTCAACCAACTTGTCGGTCCGGGGTTTATCCTCGATCGCGCACCCGAAGTCTGGTGCGAGCAAACCTGCGATACCAGTGCGCCGCTGGTCGGCGGCAACGAGCCGCGGGATCCCGCCATTGCGTATTACTTCCAAAACGGGCGGCGTTTCAGCGAAGGAGTGCGGGTGCTGTGGGCGTTGGAGGATGTCGCGGAGGGAGACGGCGGCTTTGTGCTGGTGCCGTGTAGCCACAAAGGCAATGTGGCGACGCCGGCCGAGGTGGCGACCGGGACCGACGCTATGGGGCTTGTGTTCCAACCGGCACTCAAAGCCGGGGATTTGCTGATCGTGGCGCTGGCGACCGTACAGGGGATGCGGCCGTGGCAGGGGCAAAAACGCCAACGGCTGTTGCGTTACGAATTCGTGGGGCGCGGCGTGATTCGCAGCGCGGGGCCGGGGCCGAAGACTGAAGAGGAGCCGCGCCCGGAATGGTACGCCGACTTGAGCGCACAGCAGCGGGCTTCGCTCTACAAGCCGGGTTACCAAGCCACGACTCCACCGCCGACGATTGTCACTGATGGCAAGACGACGCGGCTGGAATCCGGGGTTTTTCATCCGTCGTTGCTAAAAGTGGATCCCGACAGCGGCATTGACTATCGAGAATTTTACTGTTGGGACCTCAACGGCTATCTGGTCTTGCGCGGGGTGATGGACGAGGAGTGGTTGGCCGCAGCTAACGAGGCCGTGGACCGCTTTGAGGAGCGGATTCAAGTCGGCCAAGAGCTGGCGCGGGGGTCCAAAAGCTTGGCGGGAACCGGGCGACCTTTGTTGAATGGACTGCTGGAATTGCCTCATCCGTATTGCGAACCGTTTCGGCGCATGATTGCGCATCCGGCGGTTGAGCATCGGCTGAACTGGATGGGCGGCAGCGGCGGGCGGATGGGTGGAGCGACGGGTTTTGTCTCGGTTAAGGGGACTAGCGGCCACGCGCTACACGACGCCAACGAACCGCTCAACCCCAGCCGCGGCTATGTGTACCACAATGGTCGCAGCTATTGCGAGGCTATCACCGTGACTTGGCAGCTCAGAGATGTGCGGGCCGGCGATGGGGGTTTTGCCTGCGTACCGGGCAGCCATAAAGCCTATTACAAAATGCCTCCCGGGGTGCGGACTTGCGACCGCGATATGGGGCTGGTCAAACACGTTGAGATGCAGGCTGGCGACGTGCTGTTCTTTGGCGACGGCGGCACGACGCACGGGGCGTTAGCTTGGAAGAGCGAGGTTGCGCGGCGGGGCATCCTGATTAAGTATTCGTCGCGCAACTTCAACCGCAGCGGCGGCGAGTTGGTCCACCCAGAAAACCGCTGGGGCGCGTGGGTTGAGGGAATGAGCGATGCCCAGTTGGCGGTGATGCGCGGCCCGGACCGCGATGTGTTCCACAACAACGTGCCGCGACTGGCCGTGGCCGATGGCGAGGCGACCGCGTCGTACGAGCGGGGCTCGTCGCTCTACAGCAAGGAAGCGCCGACCGGGCCGCTGGCAAAGGACAAGACAAGTTGACCCTTGGGAGATAATCATGCGCTTACTCATCCTCATCCTCACCACAGCCCAGCTAGCCATAGCCGACGCACCCGACTGGCGACGGCCGGTGGCCACGTATTCGATCGTCGCCCGCGACTCTCTCAGCGGCCAACTCGGCGTCGCGGTCCAGTCTCACTGGTTTTCTGTGGGCCCCATCGTTCCTTGGGCCCGGGCCGGTATTGGCGCAGTGGCCACTCAATCTCTCGTCGATCCGGCTTACGGTCCGCTCGGCCTCGAGCTGATGGCCATGGGCAAGACGGCTCAGGCCGCGCTCACCGCCCTGCTGGCCGGGGATGCCGACGCTGCGGTGCGGCAAGTGGCCATGGTCGATGCCGCGGGAAATGTGGCCGTCCACACAGGCGAGCGGGCCATTGCCGCGGCCGGGCACCAGACCGGGGCCCAGTACAGCGTGCAGGCGAATCTGATGGATCGAGACAGCGTGTGGCCAGCCATGGCGCACGCCTACGAGAATGCCGAAGGCGATCTGGCCGAGCGGCTGCTCGTGGCCCTGGAAGTCGCCGAGGCCGAGGGGGGCGACCTGCGCGGCCGGCAGTCTGCGGCCATTCTCGTGGTCTCCGCCGAAGATACGGGCCGGCCATGGGTTGATCGCGTGTTCGATCTGCGCGTGGAAGACCATCCCGAGCCGGTGGCGGAACTGCGCCGCTTGGTGCGCTTGGCACGGGCCTACCACAAGCTAAACGAGGGCGACGAATGGGTGACCGCCGGGGACGTGGAAGCGGCTATGGATGCCTACCGCGCCGCGACCGAACTGGTGCCCGATGCGGCAACGGGCGGCGAGGCTCCGTTCTGGGTGGGTGTGACCTTGGCCGCTGAGGGGCGCGAGGCCGAGGCCGTGCCCTACCTGCAACGGGCGCAGGCACAATACGACCGCTGGGCCGACTTACTGCGGCGTTTGCCGGCCTCTGGTCTGCTGCCAGCCGACGATGTGCTCATAGGCCGTCTTACTGCTGCTATGAGGGGTGAGTAGGAGTTTACTCGACGACAATCGAATGGATCGTGGCCGCTGCCATGGCCTCCCAGTCCACGGCGAGGCCGAGGCCCGGCCCAGCGGGCGCGTAAGCATAGCCGTCGGATTGGGCGCGGATGACGTCCCGCATTCCGTATTCGTAGGGTTCACAGGGAACCGACTGCTCGAAATAGGAGCAGTTGTCGTGAGCCAGCATCAAGTGCAGGTTGGCGGCCGACACGAGGCTGTATCCCCACGACATGATTTCGCATTTCATGCCAGCCGCGGCGGCGAGGGCGATGGCCTTGTTGGCTTGGGTGATTCCGCCCAGCATGGCCGCGTCGGTGCGGGCGCGGCCCCACGCCTTGGAATGGAGGGCGGCCGCAAAGGTGTGGAGGTCTTGGAACCAGTTGCCGGACGGCAAGATGGGAATGGTTACTCGGCTCGTCAGCTCGCGGTAGCCGTCGAGGTCTGAGTCGTGCAGCGGGGCTTCAAACCACGTAAAACCCATGGCTTCAAGTTCCTCGGCCACGCGCAGGGCTCCGGCGCGGTCGAAGTTGTTCTCGGCGTCGAGCATGAAGGCGATGTCGTGGCCGGGATACTGCTTGCGGACGGCACGGGCCAGTTCGAGGTCTAGCTCGGGAATGCACCAAGTGTGGGACTTGATGGCCTTGAAGCCTTGGGCGATGAACTCCTCGGCGTTGTTCAGATAGGATTCGCCATCTTCAAAGAGCGGGGTGCTGGCGTACGCGGGGATTTTGTCGCGTGCGCCGCCCAACAGCCGATAGAGCGGCAGTCCGGCTACCTTGCCCGCCAAGTCCCACAGGGCAATGTCGATGGCGGCCAGCGACTGGGGCGGCAGCGGAAAAACGCGCGGCCTGATCTCGTGCCAGATGTGTTCCCGCAAGAGCGGGTCCTGGCCCAGCAGGATGGGCACTAGGTGGCGCATGGCTTCGGCCGTATAGCGTTCGAAGTCAAAGGAGGTCGCGTTCCAGACGCCGGCTACGCCTTCGACGCCCTCGTCTGTGTAGATGCGGACGACCGTGTTGGTCGAGTACTGATCCGGCAGATCGTCCGACCACGTGAAGCGGTCAACCGGCGGAGCTACGGTGCGTATTTCGACTTTGGTGATTTTCATGGAATATCGTCCGTGACAATGAGTTACTGACGTTACGCACTCTTAATATGGGTTTGACGCTTCCGGCTCCCTCGGTCGTCCTTCCCGCAAAAGCGGGAGAGGGGACGAAGGACGACACTCAGCGTTTTCAGACCGTCTCTTGTCTTATAG
>RKRN01000127.1 GCA_007571365.1 Candidatus Latescibacterota bacterium | reverse complement strand
GGTGCTTGACCCTACTCTATCACCTGACCCGGCGGTTGCTTTACACGAAGTGGCGCGATCCGGGTGAAGAGCCCAAGCTCTACCTCTTTGGCCAGCTCAAGCGCATCGCCAGACAGTGGCTCGATGGCTACCTCGTCTGCAAGGGCGGCACGTATCCAGCCCAACTTATGTACCAAGAACTGGCCGACACGGCCTGCGAGCGCATCACGGCGGCCATCACCTGCGCGGAAATCGACCGACGTCCAGTAACAGCAGTGATCGATCCGTACAATCCGGTTGGCTCGACCGCGCACGTGAATTTCAACACATCCAAGGCTAGCCGCTGGCAGGCTGACCCCGGCCGTTGCCACCTCAATTGGCTCGTGCTCGACAGCGACTGGGAAGCCGAGTTTTGCCGCGTCGCTGAATCCCATCCATGCGTTAGAGCCTACGTCAAAAACCACAACCTCGGCTTAGAGGTGCCCTATCGTCGCGGGTCGCAAACGCGGACGTACCTGCCCGACTTTATCGTCCGCATTGACGATGGTCAAGGCGACGACGATCTGCTGAATCTGATCGTCGAGATCAAGGGCTATCGGGGGGAAGACGCCAAAGACAAGAAGATGACTATGGACACCTATTGGGTGCCGGGGGTGAATCATCACGGGGACTATGGGCGCTGGGCTTTTGCCGAGTTCACCGATGCGTTTGGCATGGAAGCTGCGTTCAAGCGGTTGGTTGAGCAGTTTCGGGCTTCGCGCCAAAGTTTGCCAAAGGAAAGTGAACGTGCCTTGGGATAGTACTAGCTTGTTGCAGCGACTTGAGCTCGGTGAGGATAGCCGCGTTGAGTTCAAGGAAGTTGAGTTTACCGGCCACCGCGTCCGCACGCCGCGGCGGAACGCTATCGCCGACGAGTTGGCCGCTTTGGGCAACACTATCGGCGGGACTTTGATCTTCAGCGTGTCAGACGCTGGTCAGGTGCGGCCCATGAACCGGCCACAGCTAGATGCGCTGGAATCCTTCGTCGGCGAGGTTTGCGCCGATAGCATCCGTCCGCCGCTGGCTTTTGTCTCCCAACGGCTGGCTTTACCGGACGGTTCGTTAGTGCTGATTGTCGAAGTCGAACAGAGTGCGTTGGTCCACCAGAGTCCCGGAGGCTACTTTTCCCGCCAAGGCAGTGCCAAGCGCGAACTGTCGCCAGCAGCATTAAACCGTCTATTTCAGCAGCGGGGACGTGCAGGCCAACTCGGCCCGGACGAAGCGATCGTGGACGGAACCGGAACCAGCACCCTAGACGAAACCTTGGCGGATCGTTTCCTGAGTTCGCGCGCTGACGAATCGGCAACCGTCCAGCTCACCAAGCTGGGGTTAGTGCGGGAAGATGACAGCGGAGTGATCCGCGCAACGGTCGCCGGGGTGCTGCTTTGCACTATGCGCCCGGATGCGTACCTACGCGGTGCTGTGATCGAAGCGGTTCGCTATCGCGGCACCGTGCTCGGCCGGGCGATCCAGCACGACGCCGCGTCCATCACTGGCCCATTAGATCGGCAGATCCGCGATGCCGTCAACTTTGCTAGGCTCAACACGCGGGTGGCGGCGCACAAGGCTCCGGGACGGGTGGAGACTCCGCAATTTAGCCCGCGCACCCTATTTGAGGCGATTGTCAACGCCGTGGTACACCGCGACTACGCCATGGAGAACACGAAGATACGGCTCTTCATTTTTGACGATCGTCTTGAGTTATACTCGCCGGGTGCCTTGCCCAACACCTTGCCTATTGAGGCCATGCGGAATCGACAAGCGACCCGCAACGAAACGCTCGCGTCTGCCCTCCGCAGGCTCGCCGTAGGAGATATTGTTGGTGCTGGCGACCGCCAGTACTTCCTGGAGCAGCGCGGCGAAGGGGTTCCGATTATTTACGAACAGACTAGGGAGCTAACCGGGCGCGACCCGGCATACGAGCTGCTCGGAGGCGCGGAACTGCGCCTGACGGTACCCTCAGCCCAGCCGCCCGTAGAGGGGATTCAAGGGGAAGTGTTGGTATCGGCTGGCGGTCAGCCGCTTGCGGGCGCAAGGGTCGTCGCGCTGTATCCCAACAAGACTTGGCTGGCAGAAGAAACCGACATCTTTGGTCGGGTTGCTTTTGGCTTTCATTCGGAGTTGCCGATCACTGTTTTCTGCGCGGCAGCCGGGCACACAGCCCATGTAGAGCGGGATTGGCGTCCACCAGAGCCGCTTGCAGTGCGGCTTGAACCGCTGCCGACGGGGGGCTCAACGGTGTTCACCGAGCAAAGCGGTCATTTGCCCAATTTGGCCGGGCGACTCAATCCGATCCTCGACCCACACGACCGCATGTATCTTTACGCGACCAACATCGCCATTGACGAAGGCAAACAACAACCCGTTCACTTCAAACTAAACCAGCCCTTGCGGCTTACGGACATCAACGGGTTTGAGTGGATGGTGCGGTTTATTGAGATGATCGGCACGTCGGCGTTGTTGGAATACGAGTTCCCGGCCCGTAAAGAAGGGGTCGATCAATGACCAGAGATGAAGTTCTCAATGTGCTGCGAGCGCAACAAAAATAGCGACGCTTATTGTATTGACGATGTATATACAAAATTATAAGTTTGAGTTTGGATATGGACATAATAATTCGGCTTCATGGTATCGAATTTGAATGGGATGGCGACAAGGCAAAAGCCAATATTGAAAAACACGAAGTTGATTTCGTAGCGGCTTGTGAAATCTTTTTCGACCCATTCGTCCTAGTACTGGAAAGCGAGCATCATGGACATGAAGTTCGAGATACGCTAATTGGAATGACTCTCCAATGGAAGCTCCTGTGCGTTGTTTATGCCGAGCGACATGGCAACAGATTTCGCCTCATCTCCGCACGGCCGACAACGCCAACTGAGAGGAAAAGGTATGAAGAGCAATGAGTTGCGGAGACGGCTGGACAAAAACCGGACGATGGTCCCAGTGAGCATTCGCATGCCGGAGGATGTAATTGAAGATCTCAAGCGAATCGCCCCTCAATTAGGCTTCTCCGGCTACCAACCGCTCATTCGGGCCTACATAGGCCAAGCTCTCCGTCAGGATCTCATGCGACTGGAAAACAGCCCTAGGCTCGAGCTATTCGTCGAAAGTCTGCAAAACCACGGTGTGGACGCGAAAACCATCGAACAAGCCATGGCCGATGTGATGCCGCCTGCTTGAATCTTTTTTGCTATCTGAGATTCATGCACATCGCCCGGAAGCTCAATCGACTTGAACCCGAGTCCCCGGCCCGTAAAGAGGAGGACACTCGATGAACAGAGATGAAGTTCTCAATGTGCTGCGAGCGCACAAGCCGATTCTCGCCGAACGCTTTGGCGTAGCAGAGCTTGCTTTGTTCGGCTCTTTTGCCCGCGATCAGGCGACGGAGGGCAGCGATGTCGATATTTTAGTCTCATTCCAAGGGAAAACGGACTGGCGCAGCTATTGCGGCACCCAGTTTTACCTTGAGGATTTGCTTGGACGCCCTGTTGATTTGGTCATGGACGAGGCCCTGCGGGCAGAACTTCGTCCTTATATAGAGCGAGATATAGAGCAGGGGGCTACAGATCAGAGATCGCGAGCGTGGCACTTCTATGTGAGCGATATGCTCGAATTTGGCGAGAAGGTTCTTTCCTATACCGAGGGGATGGATCAAGCGGCATTCATCGCCGATGGGCTTGCTTATGACGCGACCATGAGGAATCTGGAACTGATTGGCGAGGCAGCAACCCACATACCGCGTGCGGTGCGTGAGGCGTATTCAGGAATTCCTTGGAGTGCCATTGTGGGGTTACGCAACCGCCTAGCGCATGCGTATTTGGGTATTCGAGACGATGTCGTCTGGACAATCATTCGGGACGCCGTGCCAAAACTTCTGCCCGCACTGCGAGAGCTTTTGGACACAATAGACGAGGATACGACATAGATGACGAAACGAAAGAAGCCATGAAACCTTGAGCAAAACGCACGACCAAGAAGAACTAATGAGGAAGCCATGAAACTGAAAATTGCGATCTATCAAGCGGAAGCAGGCGGATATTGGGCCGAAGTACCCTCTATCCCCGGATGCGCGACGCAAGGGGAATCCTTTGAAGAGTTGCTGACCAATCTCTACGAGGCTATCGAAGGTTGCTTGTCCGTCGAGGTTTGTGACATCTCTGACGTGGAAAAGGCTAAGGTGATCGAAATCGCAGTATGAGGGTGGTCAGCGGCAAGCAGTTTTGTAAACTGCTCGAAGCGCGGGGATGGCAGTTGAAGCGCATCAACGGAAGCCATTTCATCTATGCCAAGGCAGGAGTCCCCGTCCGTATCTCTGTCCCTGTTCATGGAGATACATCCCTGAAGCGGGGACTCCAGAGACATTTGATGAAATTGGCAAGTATCGAGGAAGCTGACTTGTAATCGAACCCGTTTGTGATACGGTAGAAAGACTACAATCAATGGCAAAGCGAAAATTACCCAAGACCGTCGCAACCCTTCGGCACGAGGACGCATCGCGGAAGAACATTCCCACGGCTGAGTATCAGGCGGTGATGGCCGACGACGACCGGCATCCGATTCGGGTTGCATACGAGCGGCGCAATCGCGATTTGGATCCGCAGCTTGTGTGGCGCGGCAAGGACGAGCAGCAAGGGGAGGATTTGGGGGTGCAAGCACCGCCGCTGTTCATTCAGGAGAAGGTGCATCCAAAGGTGTTGATCGACGATTTGCGGCAGCAGAGCAAAACCGGCGAACCGAACGTCCAGACCGATTTGTTTGCGGATTTCAACGGGCTGCCGAGTGCCGACGCGCAGACCGAGTTTTACCAGCACGATGCGAATTGGTCGAATCGGATGATTTTGGGCGACAGCTTGCAGGTGATGGCGTCGCTGGCCGAGCGCGAGGGGTTGTGCGGCAAGGTGCAGTGCATCTACATCGACCCGCCTTATGGGATCAAGTTCAACAGCAATTTTCAGTGGTCGACCACCAGCCGCGACGTGAAGGATGGCAAGGCCGAGCACATTACGCGGGAGCCCGAACAGGTCAAGGCGTTTCGCGATACGTGGCGCGATGGGATTCATTCGTATTTGACGTATTTGCGCGATAGGCTGACGGTGGCGCGGGATTTGTTGACCGAGAGCGGCAGCATCTTTGTGCAAATTGGCGACGAGAACGTGCATCGGGTGCGGGCGGTGATGGATGAGGTGTTTGGGGAGGGGAATTTTGTTGGAGAGATTGTATTTAAGACTCGGAGTACATCCACGAACAGAAATTTATCCATTCTGAACGATTACATTATTTGGTACGGAAAGAATATTAACCAATTGAAATTTCGCCGCTCATATGAGGACAAAGTAGAGGATTTGAGCAGGTTCAGCCTCGCCGATGTTGAAGGAAGCATAGTCAGGTCTAGTGATAGCGAAAATTTTCACTCGCCTCATGCTAGGTACTTTTCTAGCAGTGGCCTCTTCTCAACTAGCGGGGGCGAAACTTCTAGGCTACCTTTCCCCTTCCAAGCAGTGTCGTATATCCCTGCTTCCGCAAGAGGCTGGCGTTGTTCTATGGAAGGGTTGCACCGACTGGCTAAGGCTGAGCGCATCTTCGAGCAAGGCAGTTCAGTTCGCTATAAGTTTTATCACGCCGATTTTCCTGTGGTGGACTTTGGGAATCTCTGGACATTTCAGATGTCGGAACAGAATAAATCATATGTAGTGCAAACGGCGATTGCGCCAATCCAACGCTGCCTCCTCATGACCACCGACCCCGGCGACCTCGTCCTCGACCCCACCTGCGGCTCCGGCACCACCGCCTACGTCGCCGAGCAGTGGGGCCGCCGCTGGATCACCATCGACACCTCCCGCGTGGCCCTCGCCTTAGCCCGCACCCGCATCATGGGTGCCCGCTACCCC
>RKRN01000168.1 GCA_007571365.1 Candidatus Latescibacterota bacterium | reverse complement strand
TCCGGTGGTGGGTGGCAATCGGGTGTGGGTAGCTACCAAGGCCGGGCCGCAGGGCGTGTTGCAAATAGACCGCCAGCCTGTGGTCTTGACGCCCAACGGGGATGGGCGCAACGACGTGGTGGGATTGGGGTATCGCTTGGTGGAGCTGACGGGGCCGTCGTGGGTGGTGGTCGCGGTGTGGGATTTGTCGGGTCGGCGGGTTCATCAGGTATATGAGGGATGGGATGGCGTGGGTGCGTATGAGCGGATGTGGGACGGTCGCGATGGGTCGGGTCGGCGAGTACCACCGGGTCTTTACCTATACCGGATTTCCGTAGAAGCCGACCACCAAACCGTCGCGGCCGTAAAACCCCTACAGGTCGTCTATTAAAGGGCTTGAATTCAACTGGAGGTTAGCTCGCCCATGCAAGCGGACTTTAGCTAGAATTTGCGCTCGTATCTGATTATAGGAGTCTTGCTCGCCATCTATGGGTCTGTGGGCACTACAACCGCCAAGGAATTGATCATTCTCGGCGGCGCAGAAGGCCGGCCTTGGCAGGACGGTGGCGGTGGTATAGATCCAATAATCATCTTAGGCCCCCAAGAAGTGACCAACGAAAACGTACCTGGAGGGATTATCGACTTTTCTGCGCGGGAGGGATGGATTTTTCCCGAAAAGGCCGACCAAACTGACAACATCGCCTTGCAACTGCTAGACCGAGGCGGCTCCGTAACCGCGCCCACTGTTCTCGCAGATCTGGGAAAAGATCTGTTAAAGATGATAGACAATAATGCCAGCTCGGCTTTTGAACGGAAAAGTTCGCCTGGTCAGAATGTCCGAGCACTGGGCGTGGTCCTCCAGTTCGATCTAGGAGCGCGATTCGGCGTGAGTCGCATCCGCTTCTTCCCCAGAAATGCCGAGCCAGATTTTCTCGCGCCTGATTTTCCCTTTCAGGACGATTACATGAGGGCCTATGAGCTTTTTCTCAACGATGGTACGCGAGAAACACTAGCCGCCGGCCTGCCGGTGTTTACCAGCGTTCTGCTCGTCCTACAGAACGATCAGCCCGTGGTGGACGTGCAGATAGAGCCCCAATACGTGCGCTATATCCAGCTAAAATCCCAGACCACAGTGGGCTTTGAAATAGGCGAATTTCAAGTCTTCGGCGAAGGCTTCGTGCCTACGGCCGAGTACCATTCGGATATATTCGATCTGGGAGAAAATTTGGCCCTTTGGGGGAATTTGCGTTGGGAGGAGGAAAGCCAAGGCGACCCCATCCGCTCCCAAGTGCCCATCAGCACCCGAAGCGGCTTTGACGATTCCCCAGTCGTATTCAATCGCCTCCGCAGCGACCTCGACGGAGCCGAAGTGCCTTGGAAGACGGCCGAGGAGTTCGACGAAGGCAGCCAAGCGCGGGAAATCGTCAGCCAACTCGACGCACCCGATCTCGATATAAAACGGGCCCGGCTATTGTACAAAGACCAGCCCCTCAATGTGAGGAATGAGATATCGCTGACCCAAGCCGAATACAACAAGCTGAGGTCGGGCAACAAGGGTTCGGTGCGCGACGACTTGGAAAACTGGAGCGCTTGGTCGCCGCCCTATACGAGCGCGGGTATAACGAGTGCCGATGAAGTATCCGCTGGGATGGGCGGCATGCCCATCATTTCGCCTGGGCCCCGGCGTTACTTTCAGTTCAAGGCGGATTATCTGAGTGAAGATCTCTTTTCAGCCAAGGGCATCGGGTCCCTGTCCTTTGATTTTTCTAGTCCGGTACTGGCCGCAGAAATCGTGGGCGAAATCACCCCGCGCCAAGCGGAGTTGGGGCAAAAAACAGCGTTTTCCTTGGCACTCATTCCCGATGTACGGCCCGAAGTCGATCAGGGCTTTAGTTCCCTCGAAATTAGCACACCCGTAAAAGTAGATGCAGTAGATCGGATTGAGCTGTCGTTACCCGACGGCTCCCGCCTCGAACAGGACTTCTCCGATGCGGACCTGAGCGACCTGCCGGTGGAGCGCGGGGACTTTCGCATTGATTTGGTCGCGGAACATCGCTTCCAGATCAGTTTCCCCAAAGCAGAAAATAGCCGCATAGCAACAGGACAGATGACCGTCCTAAAGGTAGATTTCCAATGCGTGGTGCTGCGGACTGGAACCGCCTTTTCCTCCTTGGCCTTGTCTGAAACCGCCGGCGAAGTTCCGCAACGAGTAGTGGGAGGCAATGTCTTTGACCTGAGCCGGGAAAGTTCTAATGCCATACTCATCCGCAACCCAGGAAATCTGGTGGTGCAAGTGGCGAAAAAGGGGGACTTGCTAATCAACATCAACGCCGTGCCAGCCATTTTTACCCCCAATGGAGATCAGATCAACGATAGGGCACAGATACATTTTGACATAACCGATCTCATCAGCGGGGCCGGTATAGGGCTGCGGATATACGACTTGTCTGGCAGCATGGTGCGGGAAGTCTATCGCGGGGTTGACCAAAGTGGTCGCTTTACCAAGACCTGGGACGGCACCGATGGCCAAGGGAACACCGTGCCACCCGGCCTCTACATTTTCAAAATTGACTTGGACACCGATGGCGGCAAGGCCGAGGCGAGCGGCCTGCTAGGCGTAGCCTATTGAAGGCTTGGATTCTGAGAAGTGCTTGCGAACGGGAGGGATACCTGATGGCAGATGCAGGGTACAGAGGATGGGCCGGAGTATGGCTAGCCCTGTGGCTAGCCGCGGCTTTGAGCTCGACGGCTTTTCCCCAAGATTACAACAACCGCCTCGGGCAGCAAAGAGGGGGCAAAGTAACCTTTGAACCCTTGGGACCAGGGGTGTTTTTCGACGCCCTGGATCCCACCGTGAAACGATGGTACGTCCCCCAAGAGCTCTACCGCGATTATCGCTTCCAGACCTGGGAATACTCCAACTATGCCCGAGCGCCCTATGAGCGCTACGTCAACACCACGCGGGAAGGCGAATACTTCTACGACACGTTCGGCAATTTCGTCAACCGGGGATGGCTCATCTACGACTGGCGTCAGGAAGCCTTGACCCCGCTGGGCAGTTCCATCTATCAAGATTCGCGGTATCAGGGTTGGTTCAACCAAGTGCTGATCGCCACGGATTCAAAAGGCGGTGCGCTCTACTCTATAACCACCGGGGATCAGATACGCACCACGCTCACTCCCATGACCTTTTCCAAGCCTGCCTTCAACGGCATCCAGCTGGACTTGGCAACCGATAAATACGCTGGCACAATCCTCCTTTCGCGGATCAGCAACCCGGTCAGGTCGTCCGTTTCCAGCGCCGATACCCGGACCAATGCCACCAATATGCTCGGCGGTCGGGCCCTGGCCCAGGTGGGCGATTTTGTCACTGTCGGCGCGACTTGGGTCAATGCCCACAACACCCGGACCACCCTCGGTTCCTTCGACAGCAACCCCACTAGAGGTACGCTGGGCGACGGGCAGGCCCGAGTGCCCATCAACGCCATCGCGCTCGTGCTCAGCGATGATTCTCCTGAAGACGGAGCGGGCGGAACCGCACTCTTTTCCCACGATTTAGTCGTGGTACGCGAAGATTTCCAAAACGGAATCCGCGAAACGCTCACACTTGCCGACCTGACCAACGATCCAACGCGCTGGCCAGTCATAGAAGGCGGTTTTCGCGAAGAGGGCTTTTTGGCGGCCAACGGCATCCAGCGGATCATCATCAACTACGACTTTAACGATCCGGCCTATATCGGTCCCGACCCGACCGAGATTGTAAAAGTGACCTTTGATTTGGTGCTGGCCAATGACTACAAAGTCGAGGTCTGGTCCGACCGCCAGACCGGGCAGGAAACTCCGCCAGAAGCACCTCTGACCCGAGCAATCCTCGACGAGAGGAATCCGGTTCTGCTCGAGATCGCCCGCGCCCCCGACAATACCAAGGACGGTTCCAACCGGAGAAGGCTGGTTTTTGACTACGGCCTACCCACGGCCACGCAGATCTACGGCTTTACCATTGAGGCGCAGGACGTTCTAGGGTTCAATTTCTACGGCGAGTATGACATCAATCAGAAATTCAGGCAGTATCCCAACCTAGCCTTGTTTACCGACGACCGTTCCTTTGCAGACGCTTCGACCCGAGCGGATGCTTGGATGATGAACCTCTCCTTTCAAGGGTACCCTTGGTTTTTCTTTGGGGAGGCCTTTTCCATGGACCACGACTACTCTACTGGTTCCTTCTTACTCAACCAAAATGGCGATATCAACTACGACCAGCCTTCCCAATTTTTTTACGAGTTCGTCGAAGACAACGACGATCAGGATCGTACGCCCGATTGGCAACGAGGCGGTCAGCCGGGGCCTGATTTTGCCATCTTCCCCGGTTGGGACGAAAACAACGACTTCGTGAGCGATTTCAACCAGAACGACAATCGGACGATCAGCAACCGCATCCCCGATTACGACGAGCCTTTTCTCCGCTACGAAGTGGACCGGCCGGAATTTCTCTTTGGCATTGACTTGAACAACAACGACTGGATTGACCGTTTCGAAAACGACGACGAGCCTGATTTTCCCTACAAGAGGGACCACAGAGGCTACAATGCCTATTCCGGCGTTCATATCACCCCGGGTGTCAGAGTGAGTGTCGGGCAAACCCGCGAGGAATTGCTTGCCTCCGAGCGAGAGAATACGACTACCTACGGGCTGGTGACCGTGGATGAGAATTGGGCCGGAATAGGGCGTTTGCGGGTGTTTGATATGGTAAAACGGGCCAAAGACGCCATTCCCGATGACCGCCGTGCGCCACAGGGATTTCTCTTAGCGGGCCTGCCGGCCAAGGTCGCCGATATTCTGCCCGCCCAAGATACTTGGGTGAATTCTCTATTTATCGGATTCGACTATACGCGGCTTTCGCAGCTAAACATCCGCAACAAGATCAAATACGATCTGTACGTTCAGCGCAGTGCTGATATCAGAGCTTTAGACAGAAGCCCGCTCCACGATAGGTCGTCTTTTTTGGGGCTTATCAACAAAGTGGATTATACCTATCGCTTGGAAGGTCTGAGCATCCAACCGCGCTGCAAAAGTCAGTACCTGCGGCGCACCCCGTTCCTGCGCCGCGAGGCCGATGTCGAGGAATGGGATGGATTTTTGTCGGTGATCCTCAAATTTCCGGTGCTGAGGCATTCAATGATTGAAATGGGCACGGAATTCAGACAGTTAAGAGAACTGAAGGCCGACGAAGACGCCTTGCTCCGAGAGAGCATCCTAGGACCGACCGGCGATCTAAACGAGACTAACTTGGCCGTTCAGTGGTCCACCACGACGGATTACCTAGGGTACGTATTGCTGCTACAGACCGGGTTCCGACTGTCTAGGAGAGCCTTAGAAACCATCGAGATGATGGATCTAGCGATCGACAAAAAGTCCACCATCGAGACGGGCACCACTACCTTCATAACCATCTACGCCGGAGTGGAACAGTAGATGACAGGCGCTGACTACACCTGCGGGAAGGGATCCAGGCCAAAAAGGTCCGGCTCGTGGCATGTTATGGGGGTCCTCTGTGCAATAGTTTTATCGTCCGCTACTGGATGGACGGCACAAGACTATGGGGCTCGCTTAGGGCACCGAGCCAACGGCACCGTAGTGTATCGCTCGGAGGGTCCCAAGACCCTGTTGAGCAATGTGGAGCCATCGGTGCAGAAACGGTACTTGCCCCAAGAGTTGTATCAGGAGTACCAGTGGCAGACTTGGCAGTACACCAACTACGCTGGCAATCCCTACCAGAGATATGTAGAGCCAAGCCTCTGGGGCGATTATTTTTACGACGTGTACGGAAATTTTCTGACCAGAGGATGGCTGATCTACGACTGGACTGAGGATCATCCGCGAATCTCCGAAGGCAGCCGACTGCTGAAAAGGGGTGCATACGCCGGCTTCTTTAACTCATTGATTGTAGCCTCCGATCAGAAAGGTCAATATTCTTTTTCTATTTCCGTTGGCGACGAACTGGTTACGACCCTGACGCCCATGACCTTTCGCAAGTCCGTGTACAACGGGGCCCAAGTCGATTTTATGTCGGACGCTATCGAACTGACTGGTATCTTCTCGCGCATCAGTGCCCCGGGCTTCATCACCGATCCGAATCCGGCCTCTTTTAACAACTACACCAACCTGATAGGGGGCCGGACCACAGTTCAGCTAGGGGATGCTATTACCTTGGGCGGGGTCTTCGTCAATTCCCACAACGGTCGGGGGACCGTGCAGAGCTTTGAGGGCAATCCCTTCAAAGGGGAATTGACCTCGCTGCAGTTACAAAACCAGATCAGTACGATTGTCATTCGGCTGAGCGACGACTCCCCGGCCGACGGCATCGGTGGGAGTGTCCTGCTAGCGGATGATGTGGAAATAGCAACCGCCATCGGCGACCGCGACACCGTGCTAGTCGGCAATCAGATCGGCTTCACCCCCCAGAGACAAGGAGGCACCATCCTAGAAGGCGTACGGACAGCCAATGGAACGGAACAAATCACATTGCGCTACGACTTGAACGACCTAGCTGTGATTCTCGACGACAAGGACGCCATCAACAACATCCGGGACCTCCGCTTCAGACTGGTCTTAGTCAACGACTATCGGATCGAGATCACTTCCGATCAGCAGACCAACTTTGAAGGACAGCCGGTCTTTTTGTTAATGGCCCAAGCCGAAGGCAATATCCAGGACGGATCGAACAAGCGCGAAGTAGTTTTCAACTACGGCTTGCCCACGGCCAATCAGCTAGCGGGATTCACAATCGAAGCTAGGGATTTCTTGGGCTGTGACTTTTACACCGAGTTCGATGTAAACCACCAGTACAGAAAATACCCCAATCGCCGAGTGCAAACGCACGAGGCGTACTCGGGCCTTGTCGGCACTGAAAACGCCAAAGCCTGGATGATGAATCTGTCCAAATCGGTCTCCTCTTGGTCGTTCTTTGTCGAAGGCTTCTACATGGACGAGGCCTATAATACCAGTCCCTTCATATCGGACGGTAGCGGCCGCGTAGATTACGAAGACCGGACTCGGAGCATCTACGACTTCGTCGACGACAACGACGATCAAGACCGGAAGCCCGACCAAAAGCGGCGCTACCAAGATCCTAGAACCGGTGAGGAATTTCGCGTCGCCAGAACGGGCCGGTCCGCCGAAGGTTTCGCCGATGAGGCCGTGTTCCCCGGCTGGGACCAGAACAACGACTTCATCTCCGACTTCAACCAAAACAGCAACATCTTCAGCGAAAACCGCTTCCCGGACTACGAAGAACCCTTTCTGCGCTATGGTTCAGACCGCCCCGAATACCTCTTTGGTATTGATCTCAACAACAATGGCTGGGTCGATCAGTTCGAAAATGACAACCTGCCTGATTATCCCTACAAGCGAGATCGCAAAGGCTACAACCTGTACCTGCGCAATCAGGTAACCCCCCACCTGCAACTCACCGCCGGGCAGGCCCGCGAACAGCTTCTTTCGGACAATCGCCAGAATTTGACTACGTACGCCTTGGTCAGCTTTGAAAAGGAGTACGCCCGCCTCGGGCGAGTGCAGCTCTTCGACATGTTCAAAAAGGCGGCCGACAACATTCAGGACGATCTCTTTCAATGGGTACAAGTCCCAGGTCTGCCCGGAGCGCACCAAGCCATAGACGACCCCCTCTTCGCCCAAGACACCTATATCAATACCTTTTGGCTGGGCTTTGACCGTCGGATAAATCTCGGGGTCAATTTTTCCAATAAATTCAAGTACGAGACCGTGCGACAGCGAGAGCAAGACAATAACCTAGGCTTCAAGGACCATACGCGCTTCTTAGGGATTATCAACAAGGCCGACTATCTGTACCAGTACAAAACGCTGACAGTGCGGCCGAAGATCAAAAGCGAATTTCTCAAGGATAATACCCCCTATTCCATGGGGGGTGTGCGCGCCGTGCGGGATCAGTGGACGGGTTTGTTCTTCCTGACCCTTGAATTTCCCGTTCTGCGACGAACCACCATAGAGACGGGTATAGAACAGCTCTTATTCAGGGACTCGGTGGTCGATGAAGACCAATTAGCAGCGGGTGAATTCACCGAGGATTTTTATAGTACAGTCCTGTCTATGCAGCTTTCGAATAGAGGAAATTATCTAGGCTATGCACTCACGACCCAACTCGGCTACAGCATCCGCAGAATCAGCCGGGAGCGCGTCGAACAAGATGACCGGTCGCAGATAGACAGTACCGTGTTCATGACAATATACGCCAGCCTGAAAGATTGATGCTGAGCGGCAAATTCCACTTCCGGTTCTAGGTTCTATAAAAAAGGGAGCACCTCTTATGCGCAGTACCATCTCCATGCCAGACTTGGGACTGGTGGAGTCTCTCTTTGCAGAAATCAAAAAAATACCGTGTATCAACTCCCACTCCCACCTGGGGCCGGAAGCCGAGCGTCTAGCGCAGCAGATGGACGCCCTCGACTTTTTCAACCACGCCTATCCGGCCGCCGACTTGGTGGTCGCTGGCCTCTCTCCCAAAAATAAAGAGACCCTCTTCGACGCCCGACGCCCACTGGACCAGCGGTGGGCCCTATTCGAGCCATACTGGAACCGGATCCGTCTAACTGGGTACTCCCAGTGCATCTTGACCGGCTTCCGCGATCTGCTTGGCTTCGACGATCTGACGGCCACCACGGTTGGCCCACTCTCTGAAGCCATCCAAGCGCATAGCAAACCGGGCTTCTACAAAACGGTGTTGCAGCAGCGGGCCAATATCGCAACGTCGGTGGTCAATATGGAGGATCTGATTGAAGTGGATCGGACCTTATTCCTGCCTCTGCCCCGCCTCAACCGCTTCAGCATGCTCCGCACGGCCGAGCAAATCCATGCGATAGAGCGCGACTACGGGGTGGCCATCGGCAATCTGCGCCAGCACGTCGAAGTTATTCGACAGGTGTGCCGGGGCTGGAAGGAGGCCCGGGTGGCTGGGGTCAAGATGTCGCAATCCTACCACCGCCGCATGGACTTCCAAGAACGGGACGCCAGCCAAGCCGCCGTTATTTTTGACCGCCTGTTGCAAGGCGACTACGCTGGGCTGGATTCAGAAGAAGGCGCACTGCTGGAGGATTACCTAGTTTTCGAGTGCTGTCGGGGCGCGGCAGAAGCCGACCTAACGGTCCAGTTCCACCTAGGCATGCGAGCGGGAAACAATGGAGGCATGGAAGGATGTAGTCCGGTGCCGCTCATCCCCTTGCTGCAGGCCTTTCCCCAAGTCCGCTTTGACCTCTCCCACGCCGGCTTCCCCTATCTGCGCGAGGGCGCTGTGTTAGGCAAGACCTTCGCCAATGTCTATTTGAACATGTCTTGGATTCACATCATCTCCCCCTTCGGGTCGCGGCTAGACCTGAGGGAGTGGCTCCAGATGGTTCCCTATAACAAAATTATCGCCTTTGGGGATGATTTACAGCAGGTCGAGACAGTCTATGGACACTTGCAGATGGCGCGCCGGAACTTCGCCTATGTGCTAGGGGCCCTGCTGGAAGAGGGCTTGCTATCTGAATCGACGGCTCTCGACGTGGCCCAAGCGGCCTTGCGCGACAATCCGGCGATGATCTACGGAGTCGATACCTGAGCATGTATTACCAGTCATGCACATTGTGGCCTTGCGCGGGGAACCAGATCACATCCACTATCCCCGAGAGCACAACGCCGATTACATAACCCACGCCCAAGCCGTAGAAAAAGGGCTTGCCCTTGCGGTACGCCCTAACTCCGCCGTAGCGCAGCAGTACCAGTTTAGCAATCCAGACCAAAAACAGACTGAACCAATAGATGGATGTGCCCGAGGTATGCTGAAAGGCCAGCCCAATGGGATGGAGCGAAAACCAGTGAAAGCGGGCCCGCAATAGCGCTATGCCGCCCGCTTGGCACAAGCCCCATCCCCAGACGCCCCACTTCCCCAAGTCACCGACTCTGGGGTTTTGCAGCAGATGCACTGTTTCGTCTAACAGGCCGGTCGCACCCATCAGAAAAACGGCCCCCCCTTTGTCGTAGGCCATCTCGAGGCTGGCCCATACTGCGGTTAGAAAACCCGTTGCAAAGGCGATTAGCACAGTAGCGGTCACCAACCAAGGCTGATCTCGCAGCGAAAAAATGCGTAGATGGTGGGGGATGGCGGGCCAAGCCGGCAGGCGGATATTGCCGAAAAAGGCATGGCCAGTGAATATCTTCAAGGCGACCAAATCCTGCGGCGACAGGCGAGCCGAGCCGACCAAATCGACGATGAAGGAACTGCCCTTGGCATTGGGCCAACTGGGCATGAGGTAGGGGAAGCCCGTAGCCGCAATGAGCTTAATGGTGACGAAAAAGGTCGCCACCATCAGGACAAAAGCACCGGTGGCCAGCGGCAAACTCGCCCCCAGACTACAAGCCCAAGCGATGACGTAGCAAGCCGATAGGACCAGGCCGGCCAAGGCCAAGCGATAGATCCCGACTTGGCGGCGATCCCCCTCCCCAGTGCATACCTGTTGCCACACTGCGTGCAAGTGCCGACGGGCCAAGTACACAGACCAGCAGGCCACAAAGACAATGGCCCCCAAGCTTTCCAGCGCGAGGATTGCCTGCGGTGCCAAAGACTGACCCTCCCCCCCTACGACTAGTCCCACCCGATCCATCAGCCCTACTTTGACCGTAGCCAGTAGGGAGAAGACGACCAAGCTGCCCAAGATATCCAGCGGGCATAGGTACGTCAGGGCCATAACCAAGGGCAGAACTCGAATGGTCAAGCCCGGGAAGGGGCGGGGCAATTCGAGCTGGAAGCGCTTGGTATAGAGTTCAAACGGCGGCAAGCCCGGCGTAAAATACGTTCCGATATTGTAGAGCAGGGGCAGCAAGACAACTCCGCAGCCGATCCAGAACAGACCCGAGTAGAATAGATCGGGCACCCGTCGCGGCCCGTCGCAACCCCGCGTCAGATCGAGGGGCATCTGCGCCAGCGGGAAGGTGAGTTTTTCGGCTTCCATCCACTGACGCTGGAACAGCACTACCAAGCAAAAGCCGAATACCACCATGCCCAGCGAGGCCCCCATCCACTGGGCAATCGCCCCGAGCCAGCCATCCCACGGCACCGAGGCCCCTTGAGGCAGCCCCATCCAGAAAGTATCTAGCACCCGAGGCGAGGAGTCGGGGAAAACGCGCCAAGGCAAATAGGGAAAGAGCAGGTCCGACCACTGGTTTTCGGGTGTGGCCAAGTAGAAGGGTGCTCCGATGATGGCGATCCAGTAGTCGCTCCAGCCCCACTGCGGCAGGACTCCCACCACCCAGAGCATGGTGAAAATGGTCAGCAATTCCCCGCGGCTCAGGGCCAGCCGAGGCCACAAGTTCCCGCAAGCGGTGTTGAGGAAAAGCCACAGCACGAAGGGCATAAAGGCCACCATGGGAAACTGCGAGCGGACATAGCTCCCCGACCCCGATGCTTGACCTACCTCGAGGATGAGGTAGTAGAATACAGCGACAATGGTCAGCCCGCCCAGAATCAGGGCCCGCCCAGTGATCCGCGGAGGCTTGGAGCCATCTGATGAATTGCTGTTAGGCACCTTGCTGCCCTTTCAAAAATACCCTAATACATTGCCGGTCTTTCCGGTGCCGGCGTCGATGATCAGCCACAAACCGGCCACTGCAACTTGGCCCAAAATTAGACCAAGAAAAAACGGTCGCGTCTTTAAGTACCTCGAGGAGCCGCCGTACTTGAGTATGGCACTTTTTAACCCCCAAGCGACGAAGATACTGAACCACACCCAGTTCATAATGTTGAACGTACCAGTCGCAAAGCCCAACGGATGGATCGGCCACCACACAAAGTGATAGCGGATATAAGTCAACAAGCCCATGAGCACTGCGCCCAAAGCCGTGAAGCCCCAACCAGACATGCTAGCCGGGACCGGATCGGCAAATTTAGGAGCGATAAAATTGAACGCATTGTGCGGTACGCCCACGAACCAGAACTTGTGGAGGTTGATTCCGCCGTACTTATAGGACAGGGTCAGCACGGACCACACTGAGCCGAGCAGAGTAACGGCTATGGCGAGGCAAACCGCCCACAGTAGGCCTCTTTTACTGCCGCGAATCTCTTCGGCTAGTTTCAGCGCATTGGCAAAACAGGGCATGAAGAAGATGCGGATATTGGCACTCCACACATAGGTGAAGGCCAGCCCGGTCAAACCCGAGGCCCCTATCGCGCTGGTCCCCACACCAGAAATCACAAAATCGGCCGGGGTTAAGGGCGTGCGAATCACGGAAATCCCGCCTTCCGCTACCGCTCTGGTGATGGCGATAAAGATCGCGGTCATGCCGAACAAAAAGACCGGGACAACCCACAAAGGCAACCCAGACTGCCACAGCCAAGTCCCCATCACTCCCAGTCCCACAAACAGGCCCCAGACCGCAGTGCGATAGGAGATAATTTCATCACTATCGTCGATCGACGAGTCGCGGTTGAATGCCTTGCGATAGACGGTGTGTAGATGCCGGCGTGCCATCCACACGCTAGACAGGACTAGCACGATCATGGCACCCATAGCTTGGTGCGCCAGATAGGGGCCGACCGAATTGGCAAACCGGCTCAAGGTCTCCGCACTTTGTATCCCCAAAATATTGAAGACTCCCCGCTGCACAGTCGATAGCAGGAAGAAGAACCAGAATCCGAGTGCTACATCGCGGCTGAGCAGGTACGCGAAACCGATTAGGCCCAAGTTTAGGTCGAGACGCAGGTAGGTGCTGTTTCTGAACAAACGCATCTCCGAATAGGTGTCGATGTGTGGCAAAAAAGGGAAATAGCCGCTGAGCGCATTCGCCGTACCTATGCAGAACGGTATGGCAAACCCGATCCACATGACCCGATTCCTAAAGTAAGGTTTAATGACCGAGCGCTTCTCGCTAGGGTCCCGTGTCGCCCGCTCTTCATCCTGGATCATCTCTAGCGGAACTTGGACTAGGGGATAGGGCAGCTTTTCGTGCTCAATCCATTGTTGGCGCAGAATGGTCATCATACATATAGACACCCAGTAGAATGAGCAAATGAACAGGCACCAGTAGCAGAGCGGCTCTAGCCAAGCGTTCCAAGGCAGGGCCATACCTTGGGGCAAGCCCTCGTAGAAATAAGTGATCGCCTCCACATCTTGCGGGACAATCCACTTAGGTACATGAGGGTGGATCAACTCCTGCCACTTATTTTCCGGGGTAGCGTAGTAGTAGAGCCCGGCGATGATAGGCAGCAGGTTTTCGGTAAAACCGATTGTGGGGATAGAGGTGGCTAGCATCGCCATGATGTAAACCACCGCCAACTCGGAACGGCTCAGGGCAAACCTAGGGCTTAGCAGGGCCAAGGCTGTGTTTATTAGGAAAGCAAATACGAAGAAGACAAAAAGGGCGGCCGGTGTGCTAAAATTGTGGGCCATGACCGTGCCCTTGATAATCATGTTGGTATAGGGCACGACCGCGCCGATCAATAGCGACAAAAAAGCACCTATTGCCACAGCCCGAAAAGTGATACCTGAGGTCTTCTCATCGGACCGGGCCGCGCCGAGTCGGGTCTCTAGATGGTGCTGGAAAATTGGAGGGATCTCTTTTTTCATATTTAAGCGGCGATCCGGCTCCAGAGAGGAAAGCGACGAGGTTTATGGGCAATCTTGGGCGATTACAAATTAGCACCCCTACGATCCGCGGCCCGGCGAAAATCACTCCCGATTGCCCGTCTCCTCCGAAAGTGTGTGCCGCTCTGCGCGTACCCACTAAGCTTATGCGGTATGGTCGCTTTCTGCACGAGCTTGGTACTCGGTGTATTTGAGGTTTTTGCCGCGGGCCTTTTCCACCGGATAGCGCCGGGCCGAAATGGCCAATTTCTCCTCCAGCATTTGCGCCGCGTCCAAGCCGAAGCGGTCGCACATCAGCAGGACAAAGTACAGCGCGTCGGCCAATTCGTGGCCGACCGCCCGGCGGAAGGATTCGTCCTCTAAGCGGGTGGCGATCTCGGGGTCGGAGCGGAAGCGGAAGTGCTCCAACACTTCGGCCGCTTCAGTCGAAAGCCCAATAGCCAAGTCCTTGGGAGTGTGGAATTGCGCCCAGTCGCGCTCGGCCACGAAGCGGCGAATTTCGGCGGTAAGCTGGGCCAGCGTGGCTTCGCTCATGAGTCCGAGTCCCGCACCAGCCGAACCCCAACGTGGCTAAAACGCTGATCGGGCGCGTTCCAGCAGCGCTGAGCCGAGCGGGAAAGCGAAGCCGCGTCCTTAAAACCACCGCCGCGAAACACTCGAGCCGTGCCCGCGGGCGGCCCTTGGGGATCGGTCTGCGGCCCCGGCGGGTAGGCACCCAGCCAGTCGCTTACCCACTCCCACACATTGCCGTGCATATCGTATAGCCTCCAAGGATTGGGCCCTTTTAACCCCACTGGCCGAGCGGCTAGCTGCCCAGTCTGGGCCACATTGTCCGTCCACCAAGCGTGGTGCTCCAGCTTTTTTTCGACCGCTCCAAAAGACCACGGCGTCTCGGTGCCCGCTCGCCCAGCGTACTCCCACTCGGCCTCGGTAGGCAGCCGATACACCGCGCCACCGGCTGCGGCATTGAGGACGGCTATGAACGCTTGTGCATCCTCCCAAGAGATATACACGGCCGGGCGGTCGGGTTCCTCTATGACCTCAACGGCGTGGCGACGCCACGGCCGCTCTCCAGTAACAGCCGTCCACTGGTGCTGGGTGATCTCGCATTGACTTAGGTAGAATCCTTGGGTCAGATGCACCTCGCGCTGCGGGCCTTCGTCGTCGTTGCGGCCCGGCTCGTCTAGCGGCGAACCCATGACAAAGACGCCCGGATCAATCCACACCATATTTAGCGGCACGCCCGGAACCAACGCTACGGCAATTGGCGGCGGCGAGCGGGAAGGCCGTGGCGCAGCAACGAGGGTAACAGCGAGCGGAACAGACTGTCCCGGTGCTAGATCTAGCTTGGCCGGGCCGCTGGCTACTAAGTCCCCGGCCGCATCGTAACCGACCACCGTAAAGAGTCTGGCGGCACCCGCCGGGATCTCGGCGATGGTTCCGACGATGCGAGCGCCATCCACGGCCAATGGCTGGCGCCTGGTTGGCATATCAGCCGCCGTGATCACGACCTCGACTTGGGCGAGCCTAGCGACCACCTCAGCATCCACCTTAGCGATCAGAACCACGGTTGCACCGGCCTCTTCAGCCGCCGTAGGGGCTGTGCGGCGATCGCCACAAGCCAGCAGCCCTAGCAGCAGGCTGGAACCTATTTTCAAGCAGGTGTGCATGGTTATATTGTAAGGCACAAGGTCCGCCCGCCGCAATACGCCCAACGCCCAATCCTCCCATGCCTCCATCCGCCGCAGAACGCCGCCTCTGGCTCGCGCCAGCCCTCCTACTAGTAGGATTGACTGTCGGAGCCTATATACCAGCGATGCACGGCGGTTTTATCTGGGACGACGACGACTACGTGCAAGACAACCCCACCCTGCGTTCATTGGCGGGGTTGGGGCAGATCTGGTTCCAGCCGGGGGCCACGCGCCAATACTACCCGCTGGTCCATACGACCTATTGGCTCGAATACCGTCTGTGGGGCTTGGACCCGACTGGCTACCACGTGGTCAATGTAATCCTGCACGCCCTAAGTGCCGTTGTAGTCTGGCGAATTTTAAGCCGCCTACAAGTACCCGGCGCTTGGGCGGCGGCCGCCCTGTTTGCCCTGCATCCAGTACACGTCGAGTCCGTGGCGTGGATTACCGAGCGCAAGAACGCGTTGTCCGGTGCCTTCTATCTGAGTGCCGCATGGGCCTATCTGCGCTACGAAGCAGCGCGACGCCCGCGCTGGTACGGGGCCGCTTTGGTCCTTTTTGCCGCGGCCCTGCTCAGCAAGACCGTCACCTGCACTCTGCCGGCCGCCCTGCTGCTGGTGCTGTGGTGGAAGGGGCAAACGCCCATGCGGCGCCCGGCCGTAGCCCTCGGGCCTTTTTTTGTTTTGGCAGTGGCGATGAGCGCGGTGACGGTGTGGATGGAAAGGCACAGCGTTGGTGCTTGGGGGCCGGAGTGGGACTTGTCGCTGGTGGAACGCGGCCTGATCGCCGGGCGGGCCTTGTGGTTTTATGCAGCCAAGCTCCTCGTGCCGCTCGACCTTGCCTTTATCTACCTCCGCTGGGCCATCGATGCGACCGCAATCTGGCAGTAGGTCTCTCCGGCCGGGGCCTTGGGCGTCGGGGTGCTGCTGTGGGCCTGGCGCGGGCGCTGGGGCCGGGGGCCGTTGACCGGAGTGTTGTTTTTTTCCGGTACCCTAACGCCGGCTTTGGGCTTTTTCAACTTCTACCCCATGCTCTACTCCTTTGTCGCCGACCACTTTCAATACTTGGCCAGTCTGGGGCTTTTGGCCCTGGCCGCCGCTGGTGGGCACCGCACGTGGACGCGGCTGGGCCAGCCGGCCGCCGGGCCGGTCGCCCTAGCGTTGGTCTTGGCCGTCTGCGGTTGGCTCACTTGGCGACAAGGGCAGGTCTATGCCGACTTGGAGACCTTGTGGCGCGATACCTTACAAAAAAACCCCGGCGCGTGGATCGCTCACAACAATTTGGCCAATATCCTCAAGGAGCGCGGCCAACTCAACCAAGCCGTCGGCCATTACCGGCACGCTCTTTTGCTCAAGCCCGGCAGCGCGCAAATTCACCTCAACCTCGCCGACGCGCACCAAGATCGCGGCGAGCCGACCGCCGCACTGCGCCACTATCGACGCGCCTTAAAGGCCGCGCCAGACCGCGTCGAAACCCACCTCAAGTTGGGCAATGCCCTCCTCGGCCAAAACGCGGTCGCCGAGGCCATTGACCACTACCGACGCGCCCTCCAACTGGCCCCGAACCTCGCCTTGGCCCACAGCAATCTGGGCGCGGCCTTGGCCCTCCAACGACGGGACGCCGAGGCCATCGACCACTACCGACGCGCCCTCCAACTCAAGCCCGACTTGGCCGCGGCGCACAACAATTTGGGGCGGCTCTTAGCCCTCCGCGGTCAGTTTGCCGAGGCCATTGACCACTACCGACGCGCCCTCCAACTCAAACCCACCTACCGCCAAGCCCGGGCCAACCTCGCTGCGGCCCAGCAAGCGGTAGGGACGCAGCGTCCTTAAATGCTGGTCCGCATTCTCGCTGTTCGTGGCTCGTGCCGGGTGCGCGGGCGTCTCGCCCGCATTCTCGTCGAGGAGTCCGATTTCGCCCGGCAAGTTCCACTTTTTTACATCGGCCCGTCGGGCTGGAGCTAACCGCTTGCAACCCAAGATACCACCGGACTATCTGACCTATCTAGCGCAGCGCAGTGGCCCTAAGTCGTCTCGTCACGGCCTCCCTTGGCGCGGCATCCTGGTGGGGGCCTTGCTGTGCGCGCTCATCGCCGTGGGTGCTCCCTACGCCCGGCACATCGTCAAAGGGACCGCCCTCGCCCTGACATCCGCCACCCCGGTGGCTTTTTTCTTGCTCTTCGTCTTGCTGTTGACCCTCCACCTGCTCTTGGGCTGGTGCCGCCGCGAATGGGCTTTTACCCGCGGCGAACTGATCGCCATGTTCGCGATGATGACCGCGGCTGCGGCCATACCCACCAAAGGCGTGGTCAGTATGCTGCTGCCCATCATCACGGGCTTTTTGTACTATGCCTCGCCCGAAAACCAATGGTCCGCGCTGGTCCACCCCCGGCTGCCGCGGTGGATTTTAGTCGATGATGCCCAAGCCATCACCGATTTCTACGAAGGCGGTGCCGCCATCCCGTGGGCTCACTGGCTACCACCGCTGGCAGCGTGGTTTGCCTTCTATATGGCTTTGTACCTGACGCTCCTCTGTATCAGCGCAGTTCTGCGCCGTCAGTGGGTCAATTACGAGCGCTTGGCCTATCCGCTCGCCCAAGCACCGCTGGCCATGCTCGACGAGGGCGCCGAAGGCCGCCTGCTCAAACCCTTTTTCAGGAACTGGGTCATGTGGGCCGGTTTTGCCATCCCCTTCTTGCTGACCAGTCTCGGAGCGTTACATCACTACTTTCCCCAAGTGGCCAGCCCGGGACTCTCCACCGCGATACAGCCCATCGAAGGCGGCCGCAGTCTCCCGTTGAACATCCATTTTCTCATGCTAGGCTTGGCGTATTTCATCAATCTCAACATCAGTTTCAGCCTGTGGCTGTTCTTTTTAATCGCCTATTTCCAAGACGCGGCCTTCGGCGTTATGGGCATTCACAGTCAAGCCGATTTGGGCCACTGGAGTGTGCCGATTAGGGGGCACCTTATGATGGGAGCTGTGGCGGTATTGCTGGGCGCGGTGTTGTGGAACGCCCGGCACCATCTCAAAACCGTCCTGCAGCGCGCTTGGGACGGGAGCGATGCAGTGGACGACCAAGGCGAGATCATGTCCTTCCGAGCCGCAGTAGTCGGCGGCGGCGTGGGCGTGGCCAGCTTGTGGTGCTGGCTGTGGCAGACCGGCCTGCCCGCTTGGGTTGCCCTATTCGTCTTAGCAGTCGGTCTGACCCTTTTTGTCGTCTTAGCCCGCATCATCGCCGAGACCGGCTTGCCGATTGTCAAGCCGACCATGATCCCGGCCGGCTTTACCTTGTCGGGCATAGGTTCTTCGGCCCTAGGCCCCCAAGGAACAGTAGCCTTGGGCTATACTATGGTGTGGTGTGGCGACTTGCTGGTCTTTATGCTGGCCCCCTTGGCCAACAGCCTGCGCTTGGTCAGCGAGTTAAAAAGCGGCCAGCGCCGCCTCTTTTGGGCCTTGGCCATCGCCATGCTCCTCACTTGGGTGTTGTCCCTGTGGTACACCCTGCATCTGGCCTACCGCCACGGCGCCGTCAACCTGTACCTATCGACGCACTACGCCACCGAGCCTTCGCGCTTAGCGGCCCGGCACCTCCTCAACCCTACTGAGCCGAGCTTAGCCGGCTGGCTGTGGACCGGCGGCGGCGGCGCGATTATGGCGGGTTTGCTAGCGGCCCGGCGCTATTTGCTGTGGTGGCCTTTGCACCCGCTCGGCTTTGTCGTCGGCTTCGGCCGCGTGATGGAGCGCATCTGGTTTGCCGTCTTCTTAGCTTGGCTGAGCAAAAAATGCCTATTGCGCTTGGGCGGGGCGGCGGCGTACCGCAGAATGCAGCCCTTCTTTCTCGGTATGGCCCTAGGCCACATCAGTAGCGGCGGCGTCTGGCTGCTCATCGACAGCGCGACCGGCACGGTGGGCAATCGCATTCCCCTCTATTGAGTGCCGGTCGCTTTGGTCCGGCTAGGCGGATTTTCTATCTTAGGGCCGCTATGCCGACCCGCGAGCCAAAGATGTATTCGATCTTCTGCGTCCTTTGGGCCTTGGCCACGCTTTTTCATTTGGTTGCCAAAGACCCGTGGCCGGCTCCGGTGCTCAGTACGCTACTGGCGGCCGCCGCACTGGGTCTGCTCCACCGGCCAGCCGCACCCCACCGCCTCGCATTACTGGCAACCCTGCAACTGTGCGAAAGCTGGACGACGGCTCCGTTTATCTCCAATCACTGGCTCTTCACCGGGCTGGTAAACCTGACGATCCTGCAAGCCTACGCCCGCCTAGCGTGGGCCGGGCGTGCGTTTGCCATAGAGCCGGGGGCCTTGTACCGGACTTTTGCGCCCATCGTCCGGCTCGAACTGATCATCCTCTACTTTTTCGCCGTCTTTCACAAACTCAACGCCGACTTTCTCGACCCCCAGACAAGCTGCGCGGTCCACTTCTACGCGGCCCAACTCCGGTCGCTGCCCTTGGCCGGAGCGGCGCCTATCTACCTTACCCTAGCGGTCGAAACGGCCATTCCGCTCCTGCTGTGCTGCCGTCCTAGCCGCAACGCCGGTATTTTGCTCGGCCTCCTCTTTCACGCGGCGCTCGGTTTTAATCCTCTAAGCGGATTTTACAACTTTTCCGCTATGATGTTTGCCTTGCTGTTTTTGTTTTCTGCCTGGCGCTTCGACGCTGGTTGGCCGCTCCAGCCGCTTTGGGGGAAAGGCCGGCCTTTTTTTCGCAAGCATTTCCTCGCTGGCGGCGCTGTCGCGGTAGGGTTGGGAGTTTGGGTTGCAGCACCGGCCGAGTGGGTGCGCCCCTTGTGGGGGTTGTACAGCGCTGGCTTGATCCTCCTTTTTGTCCTCCGGCCCAAAGCATCGCCGACGCGGCCGGCCTTCTCGTTGCGGCCTTGGCCGGTGCTGCTCATGCCGCTGCTGACCGGCCTCAACGGGTGTAGTCCCTACTTGGGGCTTAAAACCGAGACGGCGTTTGCCATGTATTCCAACCTGCGCACCGAAGGCGGGCAGAGTAACCACTTGCTGGTGCCGGCTGGGGTGCAACCG